>JANNCG010001152.1:0-4843 GCA_031386385.1 Myxococcales bacterium | reverse complement strand
CCCGGCTGCCGCGGGCGACCAGCCATCAATGCGATGTCATAGGCATCTCGGATCAACATGTTCGCCCGCCCAGTACCGTCATGGACGGTGGACAGCTGCCCGAGCAGCCTGGCACCGCTCAGCTTCGACTGCAGCAGGCCGTTGTTGTTCATGACGGTGATGCACCCGACGCCAGCTCCTGGGGCGCACGCGATCCGGGGAAAGGTGTTGCTCACAACGCCGTCAATAACTCGAGGCACGGGCTCGCTAGGGTTAAGCGAAGGAGCCAAACTTCGTACTCGAATTTCTGCGGGTATCGTGCTCTCTATTCCGATCACCGCGCTCATGTCGTCGTAAGCGATATCCCAGCGATCGGGTGGCGTGTTGCTCGGTGGAACTAGCGCACTAAACGCTGGCATAATCCCCATCGCCAAGGGAAAACGCACGGTGTAAATTCCAATAGGTGTGTTGTATACAATACCACAGTTATTGCCCAGTCGGTCGCATCCAAGCTCGGGCGTCGTTTCCATGATTCCCGTTGCAGAAATCGCGTACCCGTCGCGGGGCGGAGCTGCGCCTGGAAACGTGATATTGAAGATGCCTGAAATTCTCTGGTCTCGTGCAAGGGCCACGAGCGGCGTGTGTGCGGTAGGCAGCGCCTCTAGACCTACCGTGTCCACCGGGCTCATCAACGGATTGATCGCTCTGGGCGCAAGATCGGCGGCGTTGACCGTCCGCAAGGTGGACAGGGGCGTTGTGCGCATGGCTCGAAAGCCGCCAGAAACCGAGATGACTGCAAAACTCGTCCGGTTCATCGCCGCGCGATCGCCCGCTGCGTAAACCGCGCTCTGATTGCTGAGGGGATCAAGTCTGCCGCTCCCGTTGACGGATACAAATTCCAGTCTCTGCGCGACCGCAATGCCGCTGTGCGCCACAGTCCCCATCGCCAAGCTGATCGCACTGAATAGAACAAGCTTACTCATATTCTGAAGTGTATCCTTCTTCGGCGACAGTCGCCCAATCGAGATCGCTGAACCCCACTCAAATAATTAAAATCTAACTGGACGGTATTGACCGACTGGCCAGACGGTAATATATCTCAGTCCATGGCAATGTTGAGTCCGTATCTGGGTTTGAAGTTCACTCAAATGATGTTTCGTCTCGTGGGAGATCCCACGCGGCTAGACGCGATTTTTAGCATTACGGATGCGCTTTTGCGCGATCCTGAGGCGTCCAAACAGTTCGGAAAAGCCCTGCAGTACCCCCACGTGGCGAAGGCCGCGAGCGCTCGGGTCCGCACGCCGCTGCTCGACCTCGGGGTGTTGGTCAAAGCACCGAAGGGTACTCTGGCTGAACGAGCGCACGCTTTTTTCACACGGTACAACCTCGACCCCGGTGGGCTTCCTCGCAAGGACCCGCGCACGAACGTCGAGTGGCTCTCGACGCACTTGTACGAGACCCACGACCTCTGGCACGTGCTCACGGGCTTCGCGCCTAACGTCGCGGGTGAGATGGGGCTGCAGGCGTTTTACTCAACCCAAGTGGACGGCCCCCTGGCCTCTGCGATTTTGAGCGCGGGATTTCTCAACAGCGTGATCAAGGCGCCGGATGACCAAGAGGCTCGGATGTCTGCGGTCGCGCGTGGGTATTTGATGGGCAAGGGATGCAAAAACTTGGTCGCCTTGGATTTTGCTCCCTTGATGAATCTCCCGTTGTCGGTCGTGCGTGAGCAGCTTGGGATCGTTGTGGATCCAGCGCATGATCACTCGGGGCTGCCCGTTGAGCTCATGGCGCAAGCCTGATGGCGAGACCTGGCTCTGACGCCCGTGAGCGCGCGATTGAGGCAGCGTTGACCCTCGCAAAAAAAGATGGAGCCATTGGCTTCACGCTTGAGGCAGTCGCACGTGAGGCGGGGCTCTCAAAGGGTGGACTGCTGCATCATTTTAACACCAAAGAGAGCCTTCTTGAGGCGCTTATTGCCGACATGGTGGCGCGGTTTGAAGCGGCAATTTTGCAGATCGCCGAGCGCGATCCCAAACCCACGGGCAGGTTTACCCGAGCGTTTTTGCGAGCGATCGCGACCACTGAGCTTGCTGAAAACAGCAAAGTGTTGCTCTCGGTGGTGGCGCTCAACCCGGCGCTTCTCAACCCACTGCGCGAGTCGCAGCAACGCTGCTTTACGCAATTTTCTCACGATGGAATCGATCCGCTCACCGCGCACATGATCGCCCTGTGCGCCGACGCGATGTGGCTGCACACCATTTTTGACCTCCCGGGTCCGGGCAAGAGCGCGCAGGTCGCGCTGCGTGCAAAGATGGAAGCGTTGACGCACAAAAAGGCGCCGAAATCGTAGTGACCGAGATGCTCTTCGGGTGGCGTACGGCACGAACGTTAGGGTTTTAACGAGGCGGTGACCTGGGTCGCTGCTTCTAAAAGCGTCTCGGTGCTTGCGACGGGTCTGCCGCCACGCATCTTCGGGAGCAGCCAGTCGCAGGCCTCTCGTCGTGATCCCCAAATCTTCATGGGGTACTTCGGTCGCGCCAGCAAAATGAGCCCCGAGACCAGGGACCGTGACGTTGCCGCCATCAGCCCTTCGCCCTCAACTGACACCGCGACTGTGAGATCTCGATCGTTGTACGCGGTGATCGCGGATTTGACTTCCCCGCGCATTTCTTCAGACAAATCAACGCTGCCGGTGACGGTCAGGTTCTGGATAATCAGACACCCGACGGGGTCTTCTTGCTTCGAGAGGTCTCGCTGGGTTGAGCGAAACGCTCGCATCCGCAGGGCGTTGGACGAGCCTACGAAGTACGCGATCATGATGTTGCGCCACACCGCGGTGACGCAGAGATTGTCGGCAAAGACGATGCGGGGAGGATCAGCAAGCACGCGAGCAACGGTGCCCAATTGCCCTGTTGAAGGCAAGGACGAACCGGGCTCGCAAAAACATCGCGTTGGCGTACTCTCTGGGATCATGAACGAGTCTGAGCGCCAAGCTATTTCGTGGGCAAAAACCGTCTCGCAGACCTTTGCTCGGTTGGTCGAGAATTCTTCAACCGTCGTGGCGAGCGCGCCCCCGTCGGGTATCGCGCCAATCGTTGAAGGTAGGCACGATGAGCCGCAGCAAGGGGCTCAGATAGAGTCACAACCCGTGGCGAGCGTGGGCGATGAGCGCTATGAGCTGATGGGGGTGCTGGGCGAGGGCGGGATGGGGCGGGTGCTTGAAGCAAAGGACAAACAATTTGGGCGTACGGTGGCGGTCAAAGAGATGACCCTCGGGGCGAGCAATCCGGACTTCATTCGGCGCTTTTTGCTCGAGTCCATTGTGACGGCAAACCTGGAGCATCCAGGGGTGGTTCCGGTGTATGAGCGGGGTGTTAGAGAGGGCGCGCCGTTTTATGCGATGCGCAAAGTTGCAGGAAAAACACTGTCCAATGCGATCTCGTCTGCCACCACACTCGAGGCCCGCCTCGCGCTGGTGCCGGCGGTCATTCGCGCGGCGCACGCGTTGGGATTTGCTCACTCTCGTGGTGTGGTTCACCGCGACATCAAGCCGGATAATATTATCTTGGGTGACTACGGTGAGACGGTGATCCTGGACTGGGGGATCGCGAAGGTTCGCGGACTCTCGGACGAGCATGGCCCAGACTCACCGCTCGCCAACGTCACTGAAAACGCTAAAGGAACCATCGCTGGCAGTGTGCTAGGCACCCCCTCGTACATGTCCCCGGAGCAAGCGAAGGGCGATATTGAATCGGTGGACTCTCGCAGCGACGTGTTTGCGCTCGGGGCGGTGTTGTATGAGGTGCTGGCAGGTCGTCCCCCGTACGCCGAGGTCTCAATCGTGATGACGCTGGCGCGAGCGAGCAGCGCGACGTTTGAGCCTCTTGATAAAGTGGCGCCAGAGGTCCCCTCAGGGCTGAGAGCAATCGTGGCAAAGGCGCTGTCGCAAGACCCAGCCGCTCGATTCTCAAACGGGTCAGAGTTTGCAAAAACGCTCGAAGATTTTCAGTCCCGCGCGTGGCTTGGCGAAGAGTCGCTCGCGGCTCGGTGGTTTGCACGCGGCACAGGAATCGCTGGTTTTTTAGCGCTCACAGTCTCGTCGGTGGCGGTGTGGAAGATGCTGCCCTCCCTGCGTGAGATGGGGGTGGGCGCGTTCTTTTTTGTCTTCACTTTTATCGCGGCGATTGACCTGGCGATCTTCGAGTGGTTCACAAAGGGGCGCTACAAAGTGATGGGCATGGCCGTCGCGCTGACGATCGCTACGCCGTTGCTTGGCCTCGCGAACGCGGTCGGTGGGATGATCGTTGTCTTTGGTGGCATCAGTGCCCCCGCCGTGGTGGCCGACGAGGCGCGGTGGCGTGCCATTTTGTCTTCAGGAATGTACGAATCACTCGGAAACATCGCGGGCTCTGCCATGTTCGCTGCCGTCAGCGCAATGCTCATCGCCCTGTGCCAACGGTCGCTTCAAACTCGTTCGCCGAGCAAGGCGTGAGCGGGCTGTGGTAGGTGTGCGCTATGGTCGGTGAGCAACCGTCGGTTCCGAAGTATTTTCCTGCGCTGGATGGGCTGCGGCTGTTGTGCTGCTCGGCGGTCGTGGTGGGTCACGCGTTTGTGGGACACCCGCTTAACGACCTCGCGATGAAGCTCAGCGGAATGGGCGTAAACGTTTTTTTTTCGCTCAGCGGATTTTTGATCACGACCCTGTTGCTTCGCGAGCTGCGCGAGCGCGGCGCCATCGATCTAAAAGCATTTTACCTGCGCCGCCTGCTTCGAATATTTCCTGTATATTATGCGGCGGTTGCGCTGGGGATTGGGCTGCTGCTGGTATTTAAAGTAAACTACGCGCGCCCCTTCGTGACTC
>JANNCG010001078.1:0-9754 GCA_031386385.1 Myxococcales bacterium | reverse complement strand
GGGCGGCGCGCGAAGACCCTTCGCTACGTGATGGCGTGAGAGCAAAGCTCCAGTCGATTGAGTCGCTGGCGAGTATCTTACCTTCAATCACCGTCTCAGCAGATGACGCGCTTCGGCTTCGACAGGGCAAAGAGATCTACGTCGAGCAATCACTTAGACGCGATACTCTGTTGGTGCTGCAAACCGATGGTGGCCCCGTGGGGTTGGCACAGCGGGTGGATCCGATGATCGAATTGGACGGTGAGTCTCTTGATGCGAATGTCTCTAAGCTGACTTCGGTGAGAAATTTTGCTTACCAACCGCTGACAAAGGCTTTGCCGATATGAGCGTTGACCCGTCTCACGTTGCGGGGTTGTTGGCGCTCGAACAAGCGCTGGGCGCGTCACGGGTAAACTCCGAGCGTGCGACGCTTGAGACGTTTGCCAAAGATGAGAGCGAGACCGAGACGGTGTTGCCTATCGCTGTGGTGCACGTGCGGAGCACAGAGGATGTGGCCAAGATGCTGCGGGTGTGCAACGCGCTGGGGTTGCCGGTGGTTCCGCGGGCGGCGGGGACTGGGCGCACCGGGGGCTCAGCGGTCGTCGTGCCGTCGGTGGTGTTGGATATGACTCCGATGAACCGGGTGAAAGAGATCGATTGCGAGGACATGATCGCGATGGTCGAGCCGGGCGTGGTCACGGGGCAATTTCACTCGCTCACCGAGCAAGACGGGCTGTTTTTTCCGCCGGATCCCCAGTCTGCAGAGTGGTGCACTTTGGGCGGAAATGCCGCAGAAAACGCAGGAGGTCCCCGTGCATTGAAGTACGGCGTGACCCGTGAATACATCCTCGGCGCCGAGGTTGTGCTGATGGACGGGACAGTGCTTCAGACTGGGCGTCGGACGGTCAAAGGTGTCACCGGCTACGACATGACATCGCTCTTTGTGGGCAGCGAAGGGACTCTGGGCGTCTTCACTCAGTTGACGGTTCGGTTGATCACCGCCCCGCAGTCGGTGCTCACGATGCTTGCGTGTTTTGAGGACGCCTTCGCTGCGGGACGGGCTGTGGCGGCATTGGTACGTGCAGGGATCACGCCTCGGTGTGCTGAGCTCCTTGATCCCATCTGCTGCAGCGCGATCCGGGACGCGCAGCCGTCGGCACTGCCACCCAACGCCAAGGCGGTACTTTTACTCGAGCTTGATGGCGGCCTCGCAGCGGTCGAGCAAGAGTGCGAACGGCTGGGAAATATCCTCACTTCCATGAGCGCAACCGAGGTCCTCGTCGCGCAAGACTCATCGCAGCGTGACCGCTTGTGGTCTGCGCGCAAGGTGATGTCGCGCGCGTTGCGCAAGAAGGCGAACTTTAAGCTCTCAGAGGATATTGTGGTGCCGCGCAGGCAGCTAAGTGCCATGTTGAGCGAGGTCGCTCGTATCGCAGAGCGCGAGAAGCTTGTACTTCCCACGTACGGGCACGCCGGCGATGGCAACCTTCACGTCAACGTCCTTTGGGACACCGAAGACCAACGCCCCGCCGTTCATCGCGCTGTCGAGTCGCTGTTCAAAACCACCATCTCGCTCGGCGGAACACTCTCTGGCGAGCACGGGATTGGCGTGGCAAAGCGCGACTATTTATCACTCGAACAGAGTGACGGTTTGATTCAAGCGCAGCTGTCAGTGAAATACGCTTTGGATCCAAAAGGGTTACTCAACCCCAACAAAATATTTCCTCTGAAGGGTCATCGCTTTTGTTGATCACATGACGTGCTAGCGTTTTGTGAATCCCATGCGAACGATAAAACCCGTAGTCGTGCTTGGCGTGCTCGCCACTGCACTTGTTCTTTGGCTCATGACCCGAATGTGGTTTGGTGAGCTTCCACTGGTGTGGAAAATCAGCGGCATCCTTGGCGCGTGGTCGCCCGTACTCGCCGCAGTCTTGTACATGTATGTGCGTCACATCGCTGAGCGTGAGCACCACATCTTGGTCGCCTGGCTCACGCGCGCTCTCGGCATGCACGTTGTTCTGCTTTGGATGATCGGCATCAACGACTGGCTCGCCGGACCGCCCGGGATGGCTCCACGCTGGGATCGTGACGCGGGTGGCCCTGTCGCATTGGTGCTGTTTTTTCCTGTGTTTTTTCTCACATTCGGCGCCCTTGAGTGGCTCCGTCGCGTGAATTTCAAGCTCACCCACCGGTACTTGCAACCGGTGTTGCCGCAAGAAAGTGATCGCACGGTACCCAATCGCGGCAGCTCGTTTGTCACCAGCACGTTGACACATTCGCCAGCGCTCTGGGCTCCGTCGCTCGTGGCGATGGGCGCATGCATTGGAGCTGCGGCGTTTCCGTCCTCGCAGGGCTTGATTGTGGGCTCAGTCGCTGTGGGCGCGTGCATCCACACGCTCTTTCGCCCGGCTCAGCTGCTGCCGTACGTCGTCGCCCTTGGATGCAGTGTGCTGTTCACCACCGTCAGCACAATTCACGCGCAAACGGTCAGTCCTATGATCGCGCTCGCGATCGCTCCGTGGGTCTTGGTTGCAGCGATTGTCGCGTTGGTCTCTGTCAACGACACTGCGGCAAGACTTCGCCGATATCACTCATTCGCGATGCCTACGGCTCGCTAGCAGCCACTCCGAGCACATCGCTGAGCGCTTTTGGCGAGAATCGGGCGCACCCAGTCACGGTGGCGGTCGTCAGTTAAGGAACGCACGCACCAGCGACGCAATTTGGGTTGGGGGCAGAACATGCGTTTCCACAGATCCCACAGTGCAGCGCGGTCGTGTTGGTGTTGGTCTCACAGCCGTTATTGGGGAGCCCATCACAATTGCCGAAGCCGACATTACAAACCGGAACACAAGCGTTCGCCGCACATAACGTCGTCCCGTTCGGGTTCATGCACACTGTGCCGCACGCGTTGCAGTTGTTGACATCGCTGCTGATGTTGACCTCGCAGGCGTCCATGGGGTCGTTGTTGCAATCGCGCAGTCCCGCTCCACAGTTTGTGCACGCGGGCCCTGCACTGCAATAGGCGACTGCGGACATGCAGGCCGTTCCGCAAGCTCCGCAGCGGGCGTTTGTGTTGAGCCGAGCCTCACAGCCGTTGGCGACCATCCCGTCGCAGTTCCCAAATCCCGCGCTGCAGCTCGCTACCGTACACGCTCCGGCAGCACATCCCGAAACTCCGTTCGCAGCGCTGCAGACGTTTCCGCACATTCCGCAGTGAGCCACAGTTGTGTTTGTGTTGGTCTCGCAACCGTTCATCGCGTTCGCGTCGCAGTTGCCAAATCCGGCGTTGCACCCTCCAAGTCCACACGCGCTTGCGATACATGTCGGAGCCGCATTCGCAGGAGTGGCACAAGCCATCCCACATCCGTTGCAATGACGGATATCCATGCCGAGATTTACCTCGCAGCCGTTCCCAGCCATGTTGTCGCAGTTTCCGAAGCCGGCGTTACAGCTTCCGACACCACAGACACCTGCTACGCAGCTGGGGGTTCCGTTCGCCACGTTGGGGCACACCGTTCCGCAAGCTCCACAGTTGGCGCGATCAGTGCGTGTATCGACCTCGCATCCGTTCGCGAGATTGTTGTCGCAGTTCGCGGTTCCGCCGTTGCAGTTCACTCCGCAGCGGGCCATCCCCACGGCTCCGGTGCAAGTGGCGGTGCCCTGAGCATAAGGGCCACACGCCATCCCGCACGCGTTGCAGTTGGTTAACGTGTCGAGGCGAGCTTCGCAGCCATCGGGGCGCATGTTGTTGCAGTCACCGAAGTTTGCGTTGCATCGGCATACCCCACCCATGCACGTCGAGTTGTTGCCACAGGCGATGCCGCAACCACCACAGTTCGCGTTGTCTGAGTTTGTGTTTGCTTCACAGCCATTCGCCGCGTTCATGTCACAGTTCGCAAATCCGGCGTTGCAAGCAGCAACGGTGCATCGCCCAGCGACACAACCTGCAGTGCCGTTTGCCGCGTTACACACATTTCCGCATCCGCCGCAGTTCGCGACATTGATTTGCTGATCAACACAGCCTCCCGCGCAGGTCATCAGCGGAGCGCACCCGTTGACACAGCCCATCATCGGCGCACAGTTCGGACTGCCGCCCATGCAGCGCTCTCCACACATGCGACAGTTGGCTGCGGTCCCGAGTGGGACTTCGCAACCATCCCCAGCGGGGGCCATGTTCAGGTTATTGTTGCAGTCTGCGTGAGTGCCCAGACAAGTGTATCGACACATGCCAGCGGTGCAGGCGACCGTGCTATTTGCGCGTGCGGCGCACATCGTTCCGCAGGCCCCGCAATTGTTCACGTTCGTTTGAAAGTTGATACAAGCGCCGCCACACATCGTGAAGCCCGCGGCGCACTGGCACACACCCGCGGTACAGACTGAGTTTGCCCCGCAGCGAGTGTTGCACCCTCCGCAGTTCATTGGATCCACCGCGCTGTTGACCTCGCAGCCGTCCATGGCCATCGCGTTGCAGTCCAAGAACCCCGCTGCGCAAATATTGGCGCAGATTCCAAGCTGACAGGACGAGGTTTGATTGCTGCCTGGCGTGCACACGTTGCCACAACGGCCGCAGTCGTTGACGCTTCGATTGATGTCTACGCAGTTGGGGCCGCAGCGTGTCTGGTTCATCGGGCACGGATCGGGCACATCAAAGGCATCATTGGGACGGTCGCCCAAGACGTCCCCCATGACAACATCGGCATCCATTCCGACGGGAGGGTTGTCAATTGGCATCGGGTTCGCGTGGGGAAGCACGCAGCCGACAAACGACGTGAGAGCAACGAAGAGTGCACCCAACCGAGTGTGCCAATGAGTCGAACCTTGAGCGTGTGTGACCTTCATAGCGATCCTAAAAACTGAATGTAAGAGAATTGAAGATGAACAATCATGTGAAAATTCCGCGGCGTTCTTTCAGTCCGCGGTTAATCATGCTTTGAATCGCCGAGCGGACGACCTGAACCTTCTCGTCGATCACCGCGTCTTCGTCGTCGTGCTCGCCGTCAAACAACAGCGGCTTTCCAAAGTGCACTCGGTACTTCGTGGGCAGGGGCAAAAATCCGCCCGGGAGCAACAGCTGCGGCAGGATGGGGAGGGCGGGCATCCCCAAGAGCCGCGCGACGCGATCGAGGTTGGCTACAGAGACGTACTGCTCTTCAGCCCCGATCACCGCCACCGGGACGATGGGTGCCTTGGCAGCGAGCGCCATCCGCATAAATCCCAGACCAAACTCCGTCAGTTGATACCGATTGTTAAACGTCTTCGAGATCCCACGCGCGCCTTCAGGAAAAACCAAGACCGCTTCTTCCATTTCAAGCAGCCGAATACAGTTCTCAGGGACACCCACAATTTGACCACACCGCGGAAAAAACTCCGCAATGAAGGGCAACGTAGCGGTCCATTTCTCAACCATCGAGCGCACAAATCGCGGCTTCGGAGCGTCAAGCAATAGCGATGCGCCAATGGCCATGGCGTCGAGCGGGAGCTGTCCCGAGTGATTCGAAATGAGCAGGATTCTCCCAGGCGGAACGTTCTCAATCCCAAACACCTCGGTGCGAAAATAGTGCTTGTAGATGTTTTTGGCCGCGAGCACCGCGTACTTCGCAACTCTGGGATCAAAGCCAAACGGGTCCGGCCCATCCTGCGCAACGCTGAGAGAGTCCATTCGCTCTCGGGCGTCGTCCCCAAGCAAACGATCAACCGCCAGGTCCGCGCTTCTGCGAACGCGTCCCTTGGTTTTCTCCCACGCCGCCAGCCATCCTGAAGGACCCCGAGGGCCTCGATAGAGTGCGAGTCGGTTGTCGGGTTGGTCCATCGCGAGACTTTGAAGCTTACGGGTTTGTAGTGAAACATTCAATCCCGCTAAATTCCCACACACGATTTCAACACAGCGTCGTTGCACGTGGATTGAACTCCGAAGACGATGCGACATCCAAGTGACACTGCCAGCAGAATCTTCACCCGCCTCACCAGCCCGCGTCACCGCCACGATGCTCGTCGGTCAGCGCGCACGCGACCCACGAGGCATCGCGAGAAAAGTTGGAATCTTGCTTGTGATCCTCGCGATTCCGAGCGCGTGCCTTGGGGTCTGGCATGGCGGTTGGTTTTGTTTTGTCGCGGTTGCGTTTGTGATGATTGCGATGATGATTGTTCCGGTTGGCGGGCAATTTGACGGGCGAGGACCGTGTCCGTGTTGTGGCGCGGAAGTGCATCACTTTCCGGAGTCGTCCCCTGGCGTTCCTTGTGGGGCGTGCCGCGAGTATCTTCGGGTCGACAAAGCAACGATGACACCGACGCCTCCGGATCATGTTGCTTCGGTGCCAACCTACTTGATCTCACTTCAGTTTGAGAAAACACCTGCGTTTGGACATCTTTGTGCGACTTGCGGACGTGTCGCGGAGGGGACTGTGGCCTGCACGCTGCGGCAGACTTTTGAAGGCTCCGAGTCCAAAATGATGGGAGTGAGATTTGAGGGATCTCACACCAAAGAGTGGAGCGTTGTGGTCCCGTTGTGTCTCGATCATTTGTCCAAAGACGGCACGGTTGCAGGGACTGGAGTCGAGATTGTCCCGTCGGGGCTTCTCATTCGCTCCTATGCCGTCTGGCGCGAGACAATGGACGTGGGGAGAAACAGCGACGCCCGCAAAAGTAGCGAATAAATTCAAAACTCTTGAGGGCGCTGTTGTTATCGAAACTCTCACAGTTTCGACTATTTAAGGAGTGATCCCAACGGGACTTGAACCCGTGTTACTGACGTGAGAGGCCAATGTCCTAACCGCTAGACGATGGGACCGTATGAAGGGTCGGAGAAGTATCTTAGTTTATGTTTAGTTTGAAGAGCGAAGTGGCAATCACATGTGGATTGCTTGAAAAGAGTAGCTCGGGGACTAGGATTCGAACCTAGATAGACAGATCCAGAAACTGTCGTCCTGCCTTTAGACGATCCCCGAATATGTATTCGCGAGCGGGCGGTTTTGTAAAGTCTGCGAGCATCCCTGTCAAGATGCAATTTGCGGGTTAGTTGTGACTCCGGATCCAGCGATCCAACTGGGACCACAGCTCGGGGTGCTCTCCTTGAGCGCCCATGGTCACTCCGTGAGCGCTTGAACCAGCAAAGCGAACGAGCTCAAAGGTCGTACCTGCATCGCTGTTTGCAAAACCACGCTCAAGCTGGTCCAGACAGTCAGCGCTCGTATTATCGCCGCCGGCGGCCGCTGCAAACACACGCCCAGGAGTCTGTTGGACAAACGTTCGCAATGGAGGCAGCAGGTCGATCCCGCGATACGTGAGCCCTGGCGAGAGCATCGCGATCGAGACGACGGACACGCCCCTCCGAGCGGCAAACAATGCAGCCGCAGTCGAGCCGATGGACGAGCCCACGAGGATAATTTTTGTCGTAGCCGCGCGCTGGCGCAAATAGTCCACCGCCGCGGCGACGTCCTGCTCAAGCCCCACCCACTGGCCACGATCGTTGCCAAACGACTGCCATCGTGTGGTCCCTTCGGGGCCCTGTGTGCTCTCTCCATGACCGCGCAAATCAATCGCGAGTGTGCTGATCGTCCCTTGAATTCCGGGTCTCAAGCGGGGGCCGGCGACCTGCTGGGCGAAGGCTGCCCACTCGCCACGGTTGGATGATAGTTGGTGGATAAACACCACGCCAATCCCATCGCGAGTGCTTCTAAGCCGAAGGTCTCCGTGCAGGTTCCATCCATCGCTGGTGGCGAAAGAAACGGCCTCAGGATCTGGCGTAGACGCGTCGCCATCCACGACTCCAGTGGCGTTAGCTTGGTTCGCTGCGGGCGGTCGCCGCCCACATGCGGCCGTAAAAATCGCGATCGCAACAAGCGACCAGGTCGCAGCCTTGCGAAGAGTTGTTGCATACGAGCAGCGAAACATTGCGAGAGAGTGTACACTCTTTGAACCACATTTTCTGCAATTCACCGCGACACCTCCATCCTTCTGCATCGGCAAGAGCACGCAATGACAACCACCAGACGTACAGCCGCCGCGCTCGTCATCGGCGATGAAATCTTGAGTGGCAAAATTCAAGACACCAACACCTACGATCTTGCGCAAATGCTCCGCACCGCAGGCATCCAGCTTCGTCGCGTCGTCGTGGTCCCTGATGACATCGCGTTGATCGTCGAAGCCGTGAACACCCTTCGCTGCACCCATGACTATTTGTTTACCTCTGGAGGGGTCGGTCCCACACACGACGATGTCACGATTGAAGCGATCGCAGTGGCGTTTGGACGCAAAGTGATCATGAGCGATGTTCTCGAAAAAACACTGAGAAACCACTACGCAGAGCGCTGCACTGACGATCATTTACGGATGGCGCTGATGGTTGAAGGGACCGAGTTTTTTCGTGGAATGGATGGCCGAGCAGAGTGGCCCGTGCAGTGGGTCGGCAACGTGGTGGTGCTGCCGGGTGTTCCTCAAATTTATCGAATGAAGCTTGAGCTGTTGCTTGATCGACTACGCAACACGGACCACGCGTACTTTCTGACCTCGGTGTACTGCAAGGGGGATGAGCCCAGCTTAAAGCCGCAGATCGACTCGGTCGTATTGGAGTTCTCGGATCTGTCCATCGGGAGCTATCCACGCTGGTTCGACGAAGATCACACCGTGCGAGTCACGTTTGACGGACCCGATCGAGCGCGGGTACAACTTGCGGCCAATAGGTTTGCGAGCAGTATTCGCCCCGACTGGCTTGTCCGAGTCGTTTGATGCTGTAAAATACCAGAGCGAAAATCGGTTCAGCGGGAGGGTTAGGGAAGCACCGCTCGGGACACGATCCCCACCGCGTCATCTTCGGCCATGTCCGAAGCGATCGCATAGGCAACACCGGCGCGCTCACTCAGGACCACGGTATAGCCGTGCGTATGACCGAGGTACGCTTGCTGATTGTTGATGCGTACCGGTTGCATAGAGTCCATCGCGAAGGCATGCGGGAGAACCGTTGAGTCAAAGATAAACACCGTCACGCGTCGGCCGCCAACGTCGTAGTACAGGGCCGCTGCGGTGCGATCCCACACATGCGAGATGCGCGCACCAATCAGCCGCGCCTGAATCCCACGAAACTGCACCGGGTGCACTGGAATATCCATTCTACCAGTGAAAAAGCTCGACACTTGCTCAGGTTGTTGTCCCGACACTTCCATCGGAAGGTTGCGCGCATGCCGCTGCACAATGTCATCCAAAAGTGGCGGCATCATGGTGGCGCCAGCAACCGGCCCGTTAGACGCAACGGATCCGCGCCAACCAGACGCCAGCGCCAAGCTCGTCAGCGCCGCACCAGTGACAATAAATCCAGCGCCGTGCTTCTTACGACGCGCGAGCTGCTCTTTTTGCTCTTCAAGCTGCGAGGCTCCGTGCTCTTGCTCATCAAGTGCCGCAAGAACGCGCGAGCGCAACGCACCAGGAGCAGCATATCCCTCACGGGTGCTCGCAAGTGCGCGCTTAATCGAGCGCACAACTTCGGCTTCTTCAGCACACTCAGAGCATCGCGAGACATGGGTGTCCACCATCATCGCGGCTCCTGGATCAAGCTCTCCATCAATCCAAGCATCTACGTATCGACGTGTCTCTTCACAGCCAAACATCTTAGCTCGCGACCTCCTTTCGCTTCATACGAAACGCATCCATCGAGACCACCGCATCTTCGTAAGCTTCTTTCTCTTTTGAAGCAGCGATCTTCTCACTCTTTTCTGCTTTGACCCCAAGCCGCTCGGCAACAGCGCGTCGAGCTCGGTGAAGTCGGGACATCACAGTGCCGATG
>JANNCG010000377.1:0-6874 GCA_031386385.1 Myxococcales bacterium | reverse complement strand
CTGCCATGGGTGTCTCGCCCATGCGGGTAACTGCTGCGTTTACCCCCGTTTTGGCTCAGTCGGGTCAGACGGTTGTGCTCTTGCTCAACTTCGTGAACCCGCAAAACCTGGTTGGGACTTGCACGCTCACCTACCGTGTTGTGAGCACGATGGGATGCGCCGGAGGCGGCAACGCCTGCACTGTGGGTGTTGGCGGTTGTGCTCGAACCGGAGTTCAGCTCTGTGCTGGCGCGATGAACCTCGGCTGCTCAGAGGTCCCCGGACTGCCCGTCCCTGAGACGTGCAACAACGTAGACGACAACTGCAACGGGATGACCGACGAGATGAACGCCAACTGCGTTGCACCCACTGCGGTGTGCAACAGCCCCGCTCGCGCGTGTGTTGAGTGTGTCGCAAACGCGAACTGCCCAGCACTCCGACCCGTATGTGATGCGATGAATCGCTGCACAGATCCTGACACCGACGGCGATACTATTCCTGACCGAATCGAAGCACCCTGCGTGGCGGGCGTGCCTTGCGTCATGGGTCAGCGAGACACCGACAATGACGGAACTCCAGATGTCGGCGATACAGACGACGACGGTGACGGCGTTCTTACTCGTGATGAGCTCGGGCCAGGCGGCTTCATGGCGCCTCGCAACTCAGACGCGATGGTCCCCGCAGGCCAAGGCGTCGCCGACATGATCCCCGATTATCTCGACAGCGACGATGACGGAGACTCCATTCCAACGCGCACCGAAGTGATGCTTGAAGGGATGATCCCCGGCGACAACGACATGATCCCAGCCTACCTCGATCGCGACTCAGACAACGACGGCGTGTTTGATGTGATCGAAGGCGGCGCAGTCCCAGCAAATACCGACGGCGCAGATCGTCCAGACTTCTTGGACACCGACAGCGACAACGACTGTGCCCTCGACAGCGCCCCGTCTGAAGCGGGCGTCGCTCGCGTGAACCGCGCAGTGAACCCAAACGCGAACTGCTCGGCACCGACCCCGGTGTGCTCGATGGCAGGTGTCTGCGTGCCGGATATGGACACGGACATGGACGGGATTCCAAACCTCGATGAGATCCGGATTGGCTCGGATCCGAACAACCCAGACACCGACGGTGATGGGCTCTTGGATGGTCGCGAAGTGGGCGCAGGCCCTGGATTTATGCTCATCGATACCGATGGAGACAACCGTCCTAACTTCAACGATCCCGATGATGACGGCGACGGCATCCCAACGGCGATGGAGCTTGGTGCTGGGGGTGCGATGAACCCACAGAACAGCGACGCGATGGTTCCAGCAGGTCAAGGGATGAGCGATATGATCCCTAACTATCTCGACCCCGACGATGACGGCGATGGGATCCCAACACGCGTTGAAGTGATGCTTGAGGGTATGGTCTCAGGCGACGGCGACATGATCCCCGCGTACCTGGACTTGGACAGCGACGGTGACTCGATTGCAGACGCAGTTGAGCGCGGACCCGATGCCGCAATGCCAGCGAACAGTGACGGCATGGCAGGCGCTGGTGATCGTCCAGACTTCTTGGACACCGACAGCGACAACGACTGCGTGCTCGACAGCGACATGCGCGAAGCGGGCGGCGCACGGATTGATCCCGTGATGCCGCGCGCGATGGCAAACGCAAATTGCATGGATATCTCCTTGCCGATTTGCTCTCCGGTGTTGGGTCGCTGCATCAGCGATGACGACTCTGATGGCGATGGCGTCCCGAACATGATCGAGATTCGCAATGGTACCGATCCGATGAATCCCGATTCGGATATGGACGGACTCACGGACGGTCGCGAAGTGGGGCCTGGCCCAAACTTCCCTCCTCGTGACTCGGACATGGACGGGATGATTGACGCGCTCGATCCCGATGATGACGGTGACGGCGTTCCGACCCGCGATGAGCTGGGGGCAGACCCGATGATGCCTCGCAACAGCAATGGGATGGTTCCGATGGGCGAAGGCATGATGAACGACGTGCCTGACTACCTCGACCCCGATGACGACGGCGACGGGATTCCCACCCGTACCGAGCGGATGCAAGAAGGCAACATGCCCGTGGATATGGACATGGTCCCCGCCTACTTGGATCGTGACAGCGATGGCGACGGCGTCCCAGATTCCGTAGAGCATGGACCCGACGGCACGATGCCATCAAACAGTGATGGTATGGGTGCCGGTGATCGTCCAGATTACCTGGATTTGGACAGCGATAATGACTGTATCCCCGACGCCGATATGCGCGAAGCAGGCGCCGCACGTATCGACCCGAACATGCCTGCGCGAGACTCTGGATGCATGGGCGCGACGCCCGTCTGTGACACCTCCGTGGGTGTCTGTGTTCCTTGTGTTCTCCGAGGCGCAATGAGCGCTGGCTGCACGATGAGTGCAACCGGCAACGCGTGCATCCCTGGCGCGATGATGAGCACCATGAATCGCTGTGGATGCAACATGAACAGTGATTGTCCAGCGAATCGTGTGTGTGACATGGCCACTCGTGCCTGTGTTCCGGGCATGAATATGACCGAGGGTGGTGTTGGCGACGGCGGCGGTGCAATGACCGACGGCGGCGCAATGGGCGACGGCGGTATGATGGACGGCGGCACAAGCGCTGGCGGCACCATCTCTGGCGACGGCCTTTGCTCATGTCGTGTCCCCGCAGGACCCTCATCGCGAAGCAACCGTGGCTCCGGTGCGCTGGCTCTTGCTGCTGCGTTTGCGGTGGTGACGGTCGCACGACGTCAATCGCGCAAGCGCTAACTTAGCGCTCGGCGTGGTGACTCAACGCTGGCGCTAAGCGTCCAAGCTCAGTCCCCACGACAACGGTAGACACCCACTGTTTCAATCAACGAAACAGTGGGTGTTTTCAATTTAGCCGATAGCGTAAGCTTCTAAGTATCTCAACTTTGCTTCGCCGCTCTCAACACTCTTTAGTTATCTGCACTCTTGCGCTCATGATGGCCGCAAAACCGTCGGCTGCGCACCCCATTGTCCCAGACGGAAACGCGATGGAGTGGCTGGTTCGCTCTTCGCCCTCCATCGACCAAGGGCTCGTGGTGCGTGATCGCGAAGAGCCCGGCGAGTGGGTGTGGACCGATCGTCGCGGGGATGCTCGTGGTGTGGCGCCCGACGATCTCACGGAGGTGCGGGTGCATGCCAACCTCGATGGACTTGGATTTATGCTGCGATTTGCAGCACCACCGTCTGCGTGTCTGCAAGCGCAAATTGCACTGGATGTGGATCGCGTCATGGGCTCTGGTGCGGCCGGATTTATCAACGCACCGAACACGTTGCTGAGCGGACAAGCAGGTGCCGAAGCGATCGTGGTCGCCACTGCGCGGGGAGCCTCGGTGCATCGCGTGAACATGGCGCCCATTGCCCAGGGTGCGGGAGTAGGCCCCGATGGGCTTGAGATATTTGTCCCCTGGTCATCGCTTGGGCTCGCAGGAGTTGCCACGGGAATGCGCGCGACCCTGGCGATCTTTTGCGCGCCAAACGGAGTTCAACCGCAAGCCCCGATGGACGGAACGGTCTCAGAGGCGGTGGATACAGTGACGGACTACGGTGGTTTTTCGCCGGTGATTCGCAGCACGTTGGACGAAGTGCAAGACCGTACGCAAGATCACTTTGTGGACTGGTACTTTGGAGCCAACGGCGGGCTCGTGGCTCCGTTGGGTGTGCAGCGAGTGGCGCCTTCAGTGGCGCTCAATCGAGGTGCGGCCTGGTTTGATCTTCGTGTTTTTGCGCGCGAAAACGTCTCATTAAATGGTTTTGCGTTTGGCAACGAAGCCACTCCTGGTGGTCCCGATGGGCTGGTTCAGCTCCCGGATGGACTCACGTTGAGACCTGGCGAGAGCGTCACCGTGGCGATGGATGGGGCGCGGTTTTTGAGCGCATACACCACGCACGCAACGGTGGACGTGAGTGCCACGGATCCGATGGCTCTTGCGGCGATCGCGCTGCCCACTCGCGCGCGGGGTAGCGTGGTGTTTGATCGACTCAGCGATGAGGTTGTCGTGGTGGATGCGCGGCGGACGGTGACGGATGTCGTCACGTACGGAGCGGGGAATTTTGCAGGCGTATTGCCCATCCCAAGGATCGCCGAGGACACGGTGTTTACCAGGATTCCTGGTGGGTATGACATCGACGATGGGCGACTGGATTTTGTGCTCAACGGGACGGTGTGCGGTGTCGGGTTTGCGTGCGCCGAGCGTGAGTGTTCGAGTTGCACCCAGCGTGTTTGTCTCGAGCAGCCCGACGGTCGCCGATGCACGCAGCTCGCCGGACTCTGTGGAACCTGCTTCATCGGTGCCTGTGGTCCTCCCATGCCCATTGGGGCGTGCCCCGAAGATGTCGCGAGCACAGACGCCGTGATCCCCGCAGAAGATGTCCTCGATGAGCGATCGTCAGTGGCAGACTCCTCGGTGTTAATCGACGCTTATCTGCAGGATGTATCGCTGAATGACTTGGCAAATCACAGTGAAAATGACGTGGCTAGCTCCCCCGATGCGATGGACGACACGACATCGCGAGACGTCATGGGTGACGCTTCTGTGGTGGATCAAGGCGGCTCTTTCGTTGACAGTCGTGTGGTGTTGGATCGTCCCTTCGTGGATAGCGCAGTCGGTCCTCCACAGTACGTGGCAAGCGGCGGGTGCGCATGCTCAGTCAGAAGATCAACGCGCGGTCGCTCACTCGCGGGTTTAACTTGGGTGCTCTTTGGACTGATGGCACTTATCCTATCTCGGCGCGCCCAACGACGAGAGCGAGCGAGCCCGTGAGTACAAGCATCGAGCGCAAGAAAACCGAGAAGACTGAGAAGCCCGAGAAGATTCTCTCGCTCTCACAGGTAAGCTATGCGTACAGCCCTGAGCGTCCCTTGTTGCGTGCGCTAAGTCTGGACCTCGTCCCGGGCCGCATGTGTGCCATCCTGGGCGCAAATGGCGTGGGAAAAAGCACGCTCCTACGCATCATGGCCGGACTGCTTCAGCCCCACAGCGGCGAGGTGGCGTTGGATGCAAAACCCTTTGCTCAATGGACACCCCGCGAGGTTGCTCAGCGAGTGGCTTGGGTCGCGCAAGAGCCCAGCGCGTTTGGGTCCCTCTCGGTGCGATCGTTTGTGGCCCTCGGGCGCGCTCCGTACACATCCTGGCATGGGTCGCTCTCGGTCGATGATCTTCACTGGATCGAGCGTGCGTTGCGCTGGTCTAAGCTGACTGATTTCGCTGATCGCGACATTGCGCTGTTGTCTGGTGGCGAGCGTCGCCGTGTGCAACTCGCGCGCGCATACGCACAGGCTACGCGCGTGATTTTGTTCGACGAGCCCACGGCTTTTTTGGACCCACGGCAGCAGTGGTCTGTGTGTGAGTCCATCGTCGAGCTAGTGCGAGAGCGGTCTGTCGCTGCGGCGATCGTTTTGCATGATCCCTCATTAGCGCTGCGGTATTGTGACGACGTATTGCTTCTGGGTCCCGACCACAAAGTGTGGCTCGGACCCGCTGAAGAGGTGCTCTCCGACAGTGCACTGTCGGAGGCTTTTTCGGTTCAGACAAGGCTGGGTCGTGACGCGCAGTCTGGGTTGCCTTACACAGTGACGTTGGGTGATCCCGGGCGTTCAGCGGCGCGATAGGGTGTGATATTCTGATCTGCGATGAAACGCTTATTGGCTTGGTTGGGCTTAGCCGTCGTGCTGCTCAATTGTTCGTTGGTGGTGACTCCCACCTATCTTAGACCAGCTCCGATTGCGCCTTCGCCAACCGATGGCTCAGCGAACACTGACATTGTCTACGCAGACAATGAGCACTCAGACAACACGGTCACAGAGGATATCCCTACCGAGGATGTCCCGTCGGTTGTGGGTGACGCTGACGTCGTGCAAGTGGATGGCGATGTGCCGAGCGATCAGCCGACACCTGAACTCCCACCCCGTTGTGTCCCTGGTGCGTCTGAAGTTTGCAACGGAATTGATGATGACTGTGACGGAGTGGTGGATGATCTGCCTGCCGATCCGCTTGTTCGATGTGTGACGGATGATGGAAGACTCGGACGCCGTGGAGTGAACTGCACATGTGTAGCGGAGGTGTTGCTCCGCGAGATTTGCCTTAACGGCGTGGACGACGACAACAACCCAGCCACACCCGATGACTGTGTATGTGCGGTGTATTATTCGTCGATCCAATTTCCTGGGCCGGTAGTGCAGACGATGTGGCCGGAGGCGGTACGATTGGCGAACTTGCGGCCAGCTGCGGAGAGAGTCATTTGTGTGCTGACTCCGCCAGTGCCCAATGGTCCTCCGTGCATGTCGAACTGGGTGACTCGTGAGGACATTACCATTCCGGCGGATGTGCAAGTCATTGGCGGGTACAGACTCTTAGCTCCGGGTGTGGCCACACGCGATCTTGCCAACTGCCGGCCCACGTTTGCAGGGGCCGTTCGATTTGCGCCGGGATCCACTTTGTTTAGCTCGCTCAACGGTGTGACCGTAGCGCCGCTCAACACCAATCAGCAGTTTTCTGTCGAAATGCCTGAGTCTGGCAATCTCTTTGACGTCAACGTTTTTCACGAAGGTGGGTCTGGCTCAGAATCGGTCGGCATCGGCAATAACTCAAACACGATGGGCGCCCGAATGTTGCGGTTGGTCAATGTTCGAGTTCTGCGTGCATTCCGCAACGCAACAGCGATCCGCTTCAACGGTGGAAACTTGTTAGCCAGTCGCGTGACAGTTGAGTCTCGAACGACTTCGTCTGATACAGAAGCTCGTGGGATTCATCTGATACAATCGCAAGGAGCCTTTGTTAACGATGTCAACATCGCAGCGCTCTCAGGTGGCACAAGAGCGATCGGAGTCCAGCTCGTATCCCCCCAAGCTG
>JANNCG010000979.1:0-2613 GCA_031386385.1 Myxococcales bacterium | reverse complement strand
GTCATCACCGCGCCCGTCAGCCCTAACCGCTCATGAAAAGCCTGTGCTGTTTGGAGTGTGTTTTGACCCGCTGCGGCGTTGCACACGAGCAAGATATTCTGTGGCTGCGAGTCGCGCTTAATGTCCGCGAGCTCTTGCATGAGCTTTTCATCTACCGCCAAACGTCCAGCGGTATCGAAGATGACCACATCGCGTTTTTGAACCCGAGCGACCGCCAGTCCTTGCTTGCAGACCTCAACGGGCGACAGGTCCATCCGCGAAGGCCGCATGACCGGAACATCGACTTTTTTGCCCAAAATTTCGAGCTGCTCAACCGCCGCTGGGCGCTGAAGGTCCGCCGCGACCAAGAGCACTTTTTTTCCGTCGCGAGCAAACATCCGCGCGAGCTTGGCGCTCGTGGTTGTTTTGCCTTGGCCCTGAAGCCCCACCATCATGATGATCGTCGGTTGACCCTTGGGCGCGTAGACAATCTCTTGCCCACTCTCATCGGACATCAGCGCAATGAGCTCGTCGGAGCACAATTTTGTGAAATGGTCCGCTGCGGTGAGCGTCACCTTCTTGTCCAGGTGTTTGGCTCGAAGCTCGACGCTTAATCCGATGCTCTTCTCTTTGACCCGTGCGAGAAAGCGCTTTACAACGCCCAGCTCAACGTCCGCTTCAAGCAACGCCATGCGCACGGACTTGAGCGCTGGTTGAATATTGTCTTCTGAGAGTTCAGCGACACCGGTGAGGGCTTCGCGGGCGGCTCTAAATCCTCGAGCTAGTGCGTCAAACATCGTGGTTTTCTTGTGCGCCGAACTACCACGATAGGGGCGTTGCGACAAGGGCGAGTTGTTAGCGTTTTGAAAACGCACGTTGAATTAGGGCCTTGGGTCTGCCTACTCTCGCTGGACGTGAATCTCGCAAATTTTCTCGCTCGTTCGGTTCGTGCGCTCGACACCGTCATCGCTGGCGGCTCTGAGTACTTCGTTTTGGATCAAGCGCAGCAAGAGGTCGTGGCGAAGTTGATCATACGCTCGATCAACCACAACGATCCGCGAAGGCAACGCCCGCCATTTTCGCCGCAAAAGCAGCTTAACATCGACGGCTTCGATCGCATCGCGGCGATGCAAGGGCGGATCGACTCGATGTTGGTGAGCAACGAGGTCCGTTCAGCGATCTCGTCCGAGTTGATCGTGCTGCTTAGCCTTCTCGACCATCATCCGCATAGCGAGTGGCGTTTTCGCACGCGGACTGGCGCAGTGATCCGCGGGGAAGACGCAATACAAGTGGCCATGTATCGCATGTTTGTCATGGGGCACTTTTCGCTCGACCGACTCGAACTTCGCGTGGATGCGGGCGGGCTAGCGACGGTCGATCTCGCGATGGTGCACGAGGCTCTGCACGGTGACAACGCGCTCACGGCGCGCTCAGCTGAGTTTATTGTCGATCGCTGTCAGGGGTTGGCCGAGATTCTTCACCGATCGCCTCACACACGAATCGCAGAGCAGTTTGACTGGCAGTCGCCGCCGGTTGCTAGCAAGACCATCCACACGCTTTTGCCGCTATTTTCGCAACCAAAAGTGAGCGAAGTTCGAGCGCTCGCCATGGCGGTGGGGTGCGCACATGCGCTGCAGGCCACGTTTGTCACCTGCGGTATGGCCTTCGAGGATCCGCAAAGTCTTCCCCCCGTCGTCACCGATCGCGTCACCGGGCTATATCTCGACGCGGGACTGCTCAAACTCACGGAGGCCGGGACCCGCGCGCTGCAGTCGAGCGAAGCTGAGTTTGTGCGGGACGAGCTGCAGTGGGTCGCGTTTGCGTTGACCGATACGTTGTTGGCAAGCGCAAAATCACTCGAGACACGCGCTGCAGACAGCCTCACTCACACCGCGATGGCCCAGAGCGGAACGGTCCCCGCCGGCCGAGCAATCGCGCTGCTCCGACGTCGCGATGGCGCGCCACCTATTTCGTTTTCGCTCTAGCGCGGGTCAGCGAACGAGCTTGAATATTGCTTATAAACGTTAGCCGTACATGGCGTATGCCGAAAAAATTCCGGCGCCTAACACACCGGCCACGCTTCGCGCGAGCGAACACCGTCGGTCACCGCGTGCCAAACAAGCGATCGCCAGCGTCACCAAGGCCGGGCAAAATATAGCCTTTTTCGTTCAGGCGCTCGTCAACGGCCGCCGTGACAACAGGGACATCGGGATGCGCATCGTGCAAGGTCTTCAAGCCCTCGGGGCAGGCAAGGAGGCACACAAATTTGATGCGTCCGGGGTTGCTTTGTTTGATTCGGGTAAGCGCCGCGACCGCCGAGTTGCCAGTGGCGAGCATGGGGTCGCAGACCAAAACGGTTCGGTCTTCTAGTTTTGCCGGGACTTTGTAGAAGTATTCGACCGCTTGCAACGTCGCATGGTCTCGATACAACCCAATATGTCCCACTCTCGCGCTTGGCAGGATCTCAAGCATCCCGTCCAAAATTCCCTGGCCTGCACGCAAAATGCCCACCAGGACGAGCTTTTTGCCGTCAAGCAGCGGAGCGTCGTGCATCGTCATCACCGGCGTCTCGATCGTCGTGTGGGTGACGGGCAGATCGCGGGTGGCTTCGTAGCCAAGGAGCATCGGCGCGCC
>JANNCG010000372.1:0-1863 GCA_031386385.1 Myxococcales bacterium | reverse complement strand
CTTTCCGTACAATCCGCTCTGCGTGCCAGGTCGCAGCGATCTTGAACTCAAAGCTGCCGAAATGGTGACGCGTCCTTCTTGGTACGGTGCGGCGCTGTTTCAAATTGAGAGCACAGCAAGCGATCTTCCAAGACCCGCAGTCGCGAATCGATGCACGGTTGGCGCTTCGCAATCCGCGTTCGACAATTTGCCCACTTCGCCCACGGTGGGTCCGTGAACACGAGTAGGTTAAGCGCCGCACTCACGCTCGAGACCGCTTGCGCAAGAGCGAAAGTGTCAGTGATGGCGAGCATGTTCTCGACATACCGAATGGGTGCCAAAAACACAGCACGACGGCACTAAACAGTCGACTGTTTGAGAATTATCCCGCTGAATTTACAGCATAAAATGAAAATATTGGCGCGAATTCTCACCCCCTTGCCTTGCGGGACAGCGTAAGGGTGTCCGAAGTTGGGCCACGGAGACGTGTTGCCGTTGCCGAAGTGATTTTTGAGGTAACAGCAAGTTGCCGCAGCCAAGCTGCGAGTGAGACACCGTCACGGTTTGCGTTGGGCGCTGTGCTGTGGTTGGATTGACAAAGGAGCCAAGAATTATGCGCGCCGTTCATCCGCTGCCGTTAGCAAGCACCGCAGCCGTGCACTACCCTGAGACAGACGCCATGGCCGAGAGCACACTGCAACGATTAATCGCTGAGTTTTTGCGTCCGCTGTTGCAGCGATTTTTGCAACAAGTGTGGGATCAGTCCGTCCCATCTGCGAGTGAATATACAGCGCTTCGTACACAGGGACCGTTTTTCACCGGGGCGGATCAGTTCTGGTACTTCGAGAAGGACAACAACCGAGCGCAAGTGTCGCCAGACGTGTATGTGATTGCTGAGCAGCGGCCCACACAAACACCGAGCTCATGGTTTATGTGGAAGCTGAACTCCCCGCCGCTGTTTGCCTTTGAGGTCGTGAGCGAAGACTTCGAGAAAGACTATCGCGATGCCCCCATCCAATACGCATCAACGGGCGTACGTGAGTTGGTGGTGTTTGATCCCGAGGCACCCAAAGAAAAGGTCGTTCGTCGTGGACAGGCTTCGCTGACCAGGTACCGCTGGCAAGTATGGCGGCGCAACGATGAAGGGGGTTTTGACCAAGTGATTCAAAGCAACGAAGATCGTGTGAAGAGTGAGTCGTTGCATTGCTGGCTGCGGCTCGTGGGTGAGGGTGAGCAACGACTCATTCGAATTGGTCTTGGCCACAATGGAGACGACTTGTTTCTCTCCGCTGTTGAAAGCGCCGAACTTAGGGTCGAGCACGAGCGAGCAGAGAAAGAGCAAGAGCGAGCAGAGAAAGAGCAAGAACGAGCAGCGCGAATCAAACTCGAGGCGCAATTGGCGGCGCTTTCGCGTGATCGAGTTGTGAGGGGTACAACAGAGAAGTCCGTGTCGAAAGCCAAACGCAAGGGGTAGACAGTCAACTGTTTAGAAATTATCCCACTGACTGAAGCTCGCATCGGGCATGACCAATACCAAGCGCATGAAGGATCTCGCAGACGTGCTCGCGCTCATCAAGGCCCTCGCGTTGCCGAAAGATTTCGTGCAAAAACTCAACCTATTTGTCCAAGCGAAGTTCGTTGCGCTCTGGTCGGCAAACAGACAAGTGACTCGACGTTATGTGCGGCTGTGGCGCAACGAGTTCCTCACGCTTGATGCGAAGTCGCTTGATGAGATTATCGCGACTCTACAATCCGCTGCCGCCGAGCTTAAAGCCAAGCGCCACGAAGGTGTCATTCTCGATCCATCTGGCGGCACGGCAGACGATAACGCGTATCTTGTCACCACGGATCCAGAGATCGCCAAGAAGTACAGCATGGACGACG
>JANNCG010000965.1:0-1659 GCA_031386385.1 Myxococcales bacterium | reverse complement strand
GCAGAGTTGGTGTCCGTTTCGCAGCCGTTTGCTGCCACGCCATCGCAGTCTGCAAAGCCCACCGAGCATCGGGTGCTGCAAGCGCCGGCCGCACACGCAGCGACGGTGTTGGGAGGCGTGGGACAGACGCGCCCACACCCGCCGCAGTTGTTCACACTTGCAGCAACGTCAATGCACGTCCCGTTCATCGCGCAGTCTCGTTGCCGAGCGGGGCACGTACACGCTCCCCCTTCGCAGGTCTGAGTGGGTCCACACATCGTGTTGCATCCGCCACAGTTCGCCGCGTCCGAGTTGGTATCCACACACGCGGCGCCACACATCGATAGCGGAGCTGCACATCGACACGCTCCGGCGACACATGCCCGTTGGGCTCCGCACGCGGTGCCACAGGCTCCACAGTTGTTGTTGTCTGTGAGCGTGTTGATGCAAGCACCGCCGCACATCTGGGGCGCCGCCGCGGGACACTGACAAGAGCCGCCGGTGCACACTTGTCCACCCATGCAAACGTTGTTGCACATTCCGCAGTGCATCGCGTTGCTCTGGGTGCTCACACAGCTCGCTCCGCAAGCGATTTGACCCGCAGGACAAGCGCAGACACCGCCGACACAGTTGATCCCTGCGGGGCATACACTGCCGCATCGACCACAGTGAGTGCTGTTGGTTTGAGTGTCAACGCAAGCTCCACCGCAGCTCACTTGCGCGCCCACGCAGCGACACTCGCCTGAGACGCAGGACAGGTTCATGGGACACCGATTGTTGCACGCCGCGCAGTGTTGCGCGCTGGTCTGAGTGTCGACGCAGGCCCCTCCGCAGATCATCGCGCCTGGGCCCGAGCAGCTGCCGTTTGCGTCAAACAGGCCATCGTCCATGAGCCCAGTCGCGCCGTCAGTGCGTGCGTCCGATTGGTTCATCGCGTTTGCGTCGGGGTCACTGATCGCCCCATCAGAGAAAGCTCCCGATCCGTCGGACCCATCGGGATTCGAGCCACCATTGCCGTCGCGAGAACCATTGGCATCGGGATCCGCAACGCCTCGATCAACAAGGGTCACATCAAGCACATCATCGCCTCCACCATCGGCGAGATTGGGAATCCTCACACAGTCTGAGAGCCACACTGCGCTGGTCACGAGCACGAGGAGGGGCCACTTGCTGCCGGAAGCACTAAGGATTTTCATCATCGAATCATAGCAATGAAACGGAATACTATGACTGAATCATTGTAAATTAATTCGATGCAGTACTGTGAGCAACTGGCTTCACGTTGTTTTGTGAGCGCGACGGGCAATAAACCCGTCAGTGGCGTTCATCACAGTGGCTGAAGCTTCGAACTTTAGAGGATTTTGTGCAGCGCGGCCCCAGTGCAACCGGCGCCGCAGCAAGCCACTCAGCGTTCGTCACAGCGAGCGTAGTGTGTCGAGAGTGTTCGCCACGGCGCAGTGCTGCATGGCGCCGCGGCACAGCGCAGGCGCAACAACCTTCGGTGCGAAAACGCGCTCAGGCAGGAGTCCGGTGGTTGCCGATGCTGCCAGTGTATGCACGATCGATCTTTGCTCGCTCTAGCGCTGGGCAACGCTCAGACAGTGGCTTCATTTACTGAGCCAAATTGTGTGCAACGATCCTCTTGCCTGAGCGCTCTTGCGCGAAGGATGTTGCGCCAGC
>JANNCG010000963.1:0-4766 GCA_031386385.1 Myxococcales bacterium | reverse complement strand
TATCCGTCCGGATCCGCACGAAACTCGTGCAACCACTGCACTGCGACCCTGTAGTCCGTGGCGGTGATGGCGATCCCGCCGTTCCATGTGACACCAACGGGAGTACCTCCGAAGGTGAGAAGCAGCGACCCAACAAGCGACGCGAGATCTGCCGAGGGGTACTCGTTTCGCAATACCATCGTTTGTAATCGCTCAGGCAGCTCGCGAATAAATGCCGCCGTTGGGACGCGCTGAATGGCCGCCGGGTCACCGGTCTGAATCCCACGCTCGGCGCCATCCTGCGATCGCACAAGAACCGTGTATGCCGGCTCCGACGCGTCCATCACAACGACATCCGGCGGATCTTCTGAGAGGTTCATACGGTTCACGCTCTGCCTTTCACTCACGCAACGCAAGAAGCAAACCACAAAGCCCCTGCTCTATGCGAAGTGAGATCCTTCAACGTGAGTGCAAAACGTCTGCGCGGTTGCGAGGTGATCGACGCACTTTTGTCACAATGCGAGAGGCATTACGCACGTTCTGCGTCGTCCGTGACGCTGAGGCGGTGAGCGTTTGTTGTGACTCACGGGAGAACTCCCGCGTATAGTGCTCACGTCCATGAGCAGCACATTTCTTCAACGCGTCCTTGAGCCGCCCCCTTACGGATGGGCCAAGGACGGCAAGTTTTATCAGCCAACATCCAGCGAGATGTTTGCGCACTGGCGAAACCGAATGAACCCCTTCGGGGGCTTAAAAAACTGGCTCCCCGTGGCGTGTTGGTTTTGGCCGTTGTGCTTGATGGGCTTCGCGGTCGTCTTTTTCACCAAGTACTTCACCTGGCCGCTCTTCGTTCTGGGATTTTTGTACGCGATGGTGGTGCTGGGCACCGTAAACATTGTGTGGCTTCACCGGTACTGCACCCATCGGGCGTTTACCTTTAGCCACCCCTTCTATCGCTTCATTATTCGCAACCTCACGCTACGTATTGTGCCCGAAGAGAGCTACGTCGTCTCGCACCATGTGCACCACGCGTACTCAGAGCAAGCGGGGGATCCGTACAACGCTCTCGGTGGCCGCGCATACTGCTTTTTTGCAGGCGAACTTCACCAGCTCATCGCCCGCGACATGTCGCGTGAAGACTACGCACGCACGGTCGCGTTGGTCAACCACACAGGCGTGATCCCCAACACGTATGAGCAATATCAACAGTGGGGCTCGATCTGCCACCCTGCGCGCACATTTTTGCACTTCGGCCTCAACTGGGCGTTTTGGTACGCCCTGCTGTTCGCCATCGGTGGGCACGGCCTCGCGTGTGCGATCTTTGGAATGTCCGCACTCTGGGCCGTCGGGATCCGCGATTTTAACTACGACGCCCATGGCTGCGGCAAAGACAAGCGCGTGGAGGGCAGCGATTTTTATCGCAAAGACCTCTCGATCAACCAGCTGTTCGCGGGCACCGTCTCGGGCGAGTGGCACAACAACCATCACATGTACCCCAGCGGCGTGCGCTCGGGCTTTTTGTGGTGGCAGCTCGACACCGCGTGGTGGCTGATCAACTTGGTGAAGCTTTTTGGCGGCGTGGACTCCATGCGCGACTACAAAGCGAAATTTTTAGAGAAGTACCATCGACCCTATTTGCTCGGGAAGAAGGCCAAAGCAGCCGGCCAACCCGCCCCCGAAGCGAGTGCAGCAACCAGTGAGCCTTCGCCCGCCGACGGCGAGTAGTCATCCCTCGGATGTACACGAAGCCATCAAGCGCAGCTAGCACGAGCGAGATGATCCTCACGTTGGATGCAGTCCTTGAGCGGGTCACGCGCGAGCTTGAGCGCGTGCCTTCGGCGGGAGAAAAACCGTCCACTGTGCGCGTGGGAGGGATCACGAAGTTGGGAGCCACGCTGGATGCGTACCTTCTCACGGTGTGGCGTTGGGTGTGCGCGTTTGTTGGTGCGGATCCCGACCAGCTTGCACGACAGGCGAAGCCACCTATTTTTTTGGACCGCGTGACCGCGGGTCAGCTTGCATATTTGCTGGGCGATTATGTTGGCTCACCTGTCGCGAGTGAGCCCGCAGTGCGCTGGATTTTTGCAGAGCTTCGGTTGGGCTCGGCGCTTGATCGGGCGCTTAAGTTTCGCAACCAAGTGGTGCATGATCGAGAGTCTCCCGACGCCGACTCGCTTCGGACGATGCTCGTTGCTCTGCAGAGCGCGCTCACGCCACAGCGGGCGATGCTCACCGCGACGATGTGAGTCTTTTAGCCCCCATCAGGACTCGCTTCAGCCGAGCGTGCGTCGTCAACGCTTGCATCCGTCCCGGCGTCTGAAGGTTGGGAGCCGACGGGACGCGAGAGACCGGAGCGCTGACCGAGAGGCAAGCACGCTCCCCGGCACTCAGTTGCTAAGTAAGCACAAAGAAAATCCGCCGGGCAGTCTTCGTCTAACACACACGATATCGAGCAAAATTGCTGACCCGCAGAGGTACGGACGCAAGTGTCGCAGGTTGGAGAGTTCGAAATTCGCGCTCCCACCCGTGCTTGGCAACTTTCTTCAAAATGCATTGGTCGTGGTGGTCGCGAAACCTCCACGCACTGCCCCTCTCGACACGCCAAGGCACCGACCACCGGCGCGGGCGCGGGTCGACAGTCGACATCGTTTCGGCACGGCGAGCCGACTGAAGGGCCGTGGTCAGAGCAAAGCACTCGCCAAGGCGCTAATTGAATGAGGACTCGATTGGGATCTAACCCCGCGGATAAGACACAGTTTGGATAACGGTTCGCAAACCGCGACTGAAAGTCCAAACTGATTAGGTCTAGGTCGGAGCAAGTTCGATCGCCCGGACAGGTTGCAATGACAGTCCCGAAATCCTCGCAGACGTCGGTGATTTGAACAATTCGCGCGGCCTCCTCGCCGGAACAAAAATGCACCGAAGCACCGAGTCGATTCACAAGTGTTGCTGATCCGCGACACGAGTATCTGCCGAAACAATCGATGTGGGCGGAGGGATCGGGACAGCACGGCGTAGGAAACTCGTGTTGCCCGCCAATCGAGGCGTCGTACAGACCGAGCGATGCTGGAGTTCGGCAGGCATCACCGCTCATCGCTCCCCGCGAGGGATCACACCCAGCTGCAGAGCCGGTCAGAACGAGAATAGCTAATACACGATAGCAGTTCAGCTCGGTTTGGTCCACGGTGAATGAGACAATATCGCATTTTCTGAACTTGCGGGCGGATCCGCACTGATACTCGAATCACGCCCGATGCGGCTGCGCGGTTGCCGATCCTGCGTTTCGGCTACCCCCACGCCGAGTCTTTGTCCGCCGTGTGGCAAGTGAACCACATCCTCCCGATCCGCACGGTGTTCGATTTAAACGAGTCGAGAAGCCAACGACGACAGCTGACGTGCCATCCCTTTCGTATGGGAAGCCACGCAAACCATGCGCCAAAATCTCAGCAGCCATCCATGCTGGTGCTGTCCACCGATGAATCATCTTTTTTAAGCTATAGATCTCGCTCCCGGCGCAATTTGTCAGCCTCTTTTCGGCAAACTCAACGAGAGCAATTTTGCGTCCCCAAGTGCTAGATTCGCCCCATGTCAACCACGTGCCCGATGGGCCAGCTATGAGCGATATGTACGAACTTGGTTTAGGCAAAACCCCAGCCAATCACTCGCCCCTGTCGCCTCTAAGCTTTATCTCGCGCGCAGCTATGGTGTACCCGCATCGGTTAGCCGTGATCCATGGGCAACGACGGATCACTTGGGCAGAGCTGTTCTCACGCACAAAGCGGCTCGCGAGCGCGCTCGTAGCGCTGGGAATTCGCAAGGGAGACACCGTCGCGGCGATGTTGGCCAACACTCCTGCGATGATGGAGGTGCACTTCGGAGTGCCCGCGATGGGGGCGGTGCTCAACGCGCTCAACACGCGGCTCGATGCGGACTCGATCGCGTTTATGCTGCAGCACAGCGAGGCCAAGGTGCTCTTGGTAGACTCAGAGTACGCAGCGCTCGTTCGGCTGGCGATCGCTCAAAACACTCGCGAGATCTACATCGTGGATGTCGATGATCCAGAGTTTGTACCCCCGCATCGTGTGGGCTCGATTGAGTACGAGGCCCTGCTAGCGAGCGGCGACCCAGACTTTCAATGGTCACTCCCGAACGACGAGTGGGACGCCATCTCTCTCAACTACACCTCCGGAACCACCGGAAACCCCAAGGGTGTCGTGTACCACCACCGAGGCGCCTACCTCAACGCGGTGTCCAACGTGCTTGAGTGGGACATGCCACAGCACCCGGTGTTTCTCTGGACCCTGCCCATGTTTCACGCGAATGGCTGGTGTTTTCCCTGGTCACTTGCAGTACGCGCGGGTGTAAGCGTGTGTCTGCGCAAGGTGGACCCGAAGGCGATCTTTGCGCTCATCCGAGAGCATCGCGTGACCCACTACTGCGGCGCACCCATCGTGCACGCGCTGATGGCAGACGCGCCCAGCGAGCTTCGCGATGGGATCACCCACACCGTGCGTGGGTTAGTTGCAGGCGCGGCACCACCGACGGCGATGTTTGAAAAAATGGAGGCTCTGGGGTTTGAGCTCACACACGTGTATGGGCTTACCGAGGTGTATGGTCCTGCGGCGGTGTGCGCGAAGCAAACGGAGTGGTCCACACTTTCACCCGGCGAGCGTGCGCGACAAAACGCACGACAGGGTGTCCGGTATCACTTGCAAGAGGATCTCTCTGTGCTCGACCCCGACACCATGCTCCCGGTCCCTGCCGACGGCGTCACGATGGGCGAGGTC
>JANNCG010000922.1:0-2994 GCA_031386385.1 Myxococcales bacterium | reverse complement strand
GGTGTGCCATCAGCGCAAGCCCGGGGACGAGCGTAAGGCCAAGCAACAGCGCGGCTAACAACGCATAGCCGACGGTATACGCCATGGGCGAGAACAGCTTTTTCTCAACGCGTTGAAAAGCGAACAGCGGCAGGTATGCGGTGATCACAATAACCTTCGCGAAGAAGATTGGACGAGCGACAGAACCAGCAGCTTCGACGGCATCTTTTTCAGTCAGTTCTTGATCCGGAAACTGCTCTCGACGTCGCAATACCGCCTCCATCAAGACGATGGCACCGTCGACGATAATCCCGAAATCGATCGCTCCGAGCGACAGCAAATTTGCCGGAATATTCGTCAATCGCATCAAGATAAAAGCAACCAAGAGCGACAGCGGGATCGTTGTCGCCACAATCACGGCGCTGCGGGGCGAGCCCAAGAACAAGATCAGCACCAGGATCACCAACCCAATGCCCTCCAGCATCGTGTGAGAGACGGTCTTAAGGGTCGTGTCGACCAGCTCTGTACGGTCCATGTAGGACACCACGCGAACACCCCGCGGGAGCAGCCCATTGTTCAGAGCGCTGACTCTCTCATGAAGCGCACTCAAGACCCTGGAGGGATTTTCTCCGCGCAAAAGCAGGACGATTCCGGAGACGCCGTCTGGATTATGATCGCGACCCAAGACGCCGTTGCGCGCGAGCGCTCCGAGCTCAAGGGACCCGAGGCTCTTGAGAAACACCGGGGCACCTTGGTGCTGTGCGACGACAATGTTGCCCAAATCATCCAGCGTTCGGATCAAGCCGATCCCGCGCACCACAAATCCTTGGTCGCCGCGGACCATCACCGATCCACCCGCATTGGCGTTGTTGCGCTGGATGGCGTCAATGACATCGCTCAATGTCAGGTTGAACTGCGCGAGCGCAGAGGGGCTAAGGACCAGCTGATACTGCGTCGTTTCGCCGCCAAAATTAGTCACCTCTGCAATGCCCGCGACTTGGCGCAGGGTTGGCATCACCGTCCACTGTTGCAGCTCTCGCAGCTCACGCTGAGAGTGTCCGGGACCCTCCAAAGTATAGCGATAAATCTCGCCGATGGGCGAGCTCAACGGATCCAGACCTTTGTCCGCTCCGGGCGGGAGGTTCACGTTTTCGAGGCGCTCTCGAATGCGCTGCCGGGCGAAGTAGTCGTCAATCCCGTCGCGAAAAACCAGTGTGATGATCGAGAGGCCAAAGGTGCTGCGCGACCGCATAATCTCCAGCCCAGGGGTCCCGTTGAGCTCTCGCTCAATAGGGATGGTGACCTGCTCTTCGACCTCTTCGGCGGCGTGTCCAGCGTAGAGCGTGATCACCTGTGCGGTGGTGTCAGCGATGTCGGGATAGGCCTCGACGGAGAGCTCTTTCCAAGAAAAATAGCCAAAAACCCCAAGCAGCGCGAACAGCGCGATCACCAGCCATCGGCGCGCAATCGAGATCCCGACGAGCGCGCGGATCACTGAAGAAGCACCGCGTTGTCGACCACAACTCGCTCGCCTTCGCGAATGCCCTGGGCGACCACCGTGCGTGACTCAAGCTGTGCCCCCGGCTGCACGCTACGGCGCTCAAACTCCCACGGCGCGGTCTCAACAAACACAAAGCTCGCGTCCCCAATGAGCACCATCGCCGTTGTCGGAACCACCCACTGCGGCTCAGCCCGCTCGGTCAGAGTGACGGTCGCAAACATCCCCGGTCGATATCGACCCGAAGCGTTATCGAGCCCAATTCGGACCAAGATCGTGCGTGTCGCGGGGTCAAGCAAATCGCCCACGTGCATCACACGTCCCAGCACCGGCTGGCCAGGATATGCATTGAAAGTAATACTAGCTTCCTCGTTTATGGTCACTCTGCCGATGTCACGCTCTTGCACACGCGCAGTCACCCAGACATTTGACAGATCTGCGACGGTCATGACCGGCTCTGTAAGATCGTTGCGAAACTCCCCAGGAGCGCCGTGCAAATCGACAATTCTCCCCACAATCGGAGAGCGCACGGTAAGCGGTCCGCCGACCCCGCCGGGGCCCATTCCAAGTGACCGCAGACGGATGGTGGCTCGTGAGAGCTCACTTTGCGACAGGTCGCGATCGGTTTGTGCGATCTCAACCTCGCGTTGTGCGCCTACCCCGTGTTGCTGCAGGTCTTGTTGTCGAGCGAGGGTGCGAGTGGTCTGTGCCACGTTGCTTCGACCCCGGAGGTAGTCCGCCTGAGCGGCTACCAAGTCCGGAGCGTCTAGGGTAAACAGCGGCTGCCCCGCGCGCACAGTGTCGCCAAAACGCACAAATAGCCTCACGATTCGACCTGGCATGGGAGGCGCGATGCGGGTCATGTTGGCCGGGTCTACGGTCACCTCAGCGGTTGCATCGAGTGAGCGTCGAATGGGCTCAGCTCGGATAGCTTCGATCCGAAGCCTTGATCGCAGCGGGGACGTCGCGCCGACGATGATCCTTTCGCCACGGCGAACATATGGCTCTGGGGCGCTGGGCTCAACGGTGGCGTGATTGGCGCCGCAGGCACCCAAAAACGCCCATGCCGCGACCGCCGTGATGTGTCTGCGCCGCTTCGGAGGTTGCACGAGGTTCATTATCGCGAAAACCTTAGCAAGAAGCGGTCCGGAAGGCGAAAGAATCGATGGGGTTGCGCGGATGTGATCTCAGACGAGTAGAGCGAAGCGTCGCGTGGGCTCTGTGGTATATCCGGCCGCATGAAATTACGCGGAAAACGCGCGCTCGTCACCGGCGCATCAAGCGGACTCGGTGCGGCGATCGCGAGACAAATTGCAGTCGAGGGCGGATCTGTGGTGCTCACAGGTCGCCGCGCAGAAAAGCTCGCGGCTGTGGCCGAGCGCATTCGGGTCGAGGCTGCAGAAGGCACCATCGTGCACCCCGTGGTGGCGGATCACACCAAGGATGAAGAAGAACGGCCGAGAACTCCCTGCACCCGTGTACGCAATCTGCTGCCCGCCGACCATGATCAGCAGATA
>JANNCG010000365.1:0-2102 GCA_031386385.1 Myxococcales bacterium | reverse complement strand
CATTGCGTCTCTGACCGCGCTGAGAGAACACCTGGGTTGCAAACGGCGGGGCCTTTGCAATGCGCACAATCTCGCCAAAATTGCGGCTCACCACAAGGTGCGTGCGGTTGACCATCATGTCGTCGAAGGTGGCCATGATTCCGGTTGAGGCGAGCATTCTCTCAAGCGGTGCGCCGGTCTCGATGGGCGCGCGAAACACCCCTGCATCCGTCGCGACGTACACGTATTGCTCGTCCGCCGCCATCGCGCGGAGGCGCGGGTCGGTCAGCACCGTTCGCTTTGCTCCATCTTGGCCCGAGGAGCGAACCCAAGCCATCACGCTGTTGCCCTGGCGCCAAAGTAGCTGTGGCCCCGCAAGGACCAAGTCCCGAAGGTCGCCCCGTGGTGAAGGCGCGTGAATAATAGTCTCGCAGTTATCGCCCGGTGGGCGGCTTGTCGGGACCGTAGGAGGTGTGACCGGGTGTTGTTGGGCCCGTGCGTTTTGCTCGCTCGACTCCGTCCCCATGGTTGCCTGAGCGTCTTGCTCTGCGGCGTCAATCCGAGGCTTGCGGCAGCTCGATCCCTGGATCGCGAGGACTGCAAAGAGTGCAATTTTTCTGTCAAAATGCCCGTTCACTGGACAAACCTCAACACCGCGCCGGTGGCGGGAGTGAATACAAATTGTCTTGGCGCCATCGTGCAAGAATAACGGCCAGTCATGGAAGACTGTGATTGAATCAAGTTGGTTGCTTCCGGTGGGAGTGGTTGCGAGAGGGTGGCTCCTCCGGCTCTTACGAGCAGGTGACCAGAGACGCGGGGCGCCCGAGTGGGCCGTGCCACCAGGACTGTGGGGGTGGTGCCGATGGTGCCCTCGAAGTGCGCAGTGAGGCTTACATTGACCGTCGCACCAGCGGTTCCGCCAGACGCTGAGAGCGTTGGAATATCAATCACCATTCCCCGCTGTGCGGTAATGGTCATAGTCTCGATGATCGTATTGAGCGTTACGCCGCCTTGGGCGCTCGGAAACGCCGCTGCGAACGACTGTCTAAAGGAGTTTGCATCGAGCCTCCAGGTGCCAATCAAACAGGGATTGATGTCGCTAGGTGGTTGTGGGGGCGGACACACGCTGTCTAGCTCGACTGCCTCAGCGCTGATGTGTGAGCCTTCGCTTGTCCCCATGATTGCAAAGTTATACCCCACGTCGGGCTCAACATTTGTGGGCGAAATGAGCAGTGGAGCGCCGCTCGGACACACACAGGGGGCGGTTCGGCAAAAATAGTGCTCGTACCTTGGGGACCAAAACGAGTCTTCGAAAGTGCCAACCCTCAGGCGTCCAGCGCCGGATCCCGTCACGAGTATCAGCGGTTTGTCCGTCGCCGCCGCGCTGAGCAGCGCCATCTCTCCGGTGCGTACGCTGTGATGGATCGCCGCCGTGTTGATGGGCGTACGTTGCGCGTCAAACACACGAGACCGAACCCCTCCCAGCTCGGCCTGCAGAATGGGGTCTCGAATGTCCCAAGCGGGGCTCCAGCTTTGTCGCGCTGCGGCGCTCGCGATGGTCTTCGGTGCGTCGGGGTGCCAAGCCAGGGACGTCGCAAACACCTGCTGCGCGCTGCGTGCATCTACAACGTTTAACAGCCGGCTCCCACGGCGTCCCGGAGTTGGACCCCAAAGATTCGCTCCCGCAGAGGCGAGTGACGCGAAGTATCCAATGGAGTCGTAGCCTGAGCGAAACAGTTGGTAGCGCGAGCCCGGGACAAGCTCATCGGCGGTATGCGTTGCGCGGGTTCCCTCACGATTTGCTGGCAGAAAGTACTCGCCCCACCAACTGGCATCCCACACGGATGGGCCTCCGATGGACTCGCCAGCGTACGCTGCGGGTCCCTCATAGATCCAAGGTGGTAGCGCCTCGAACTCTCGAAAGGTCCCTCCAAATGCTTCAAATTGCAGACAGTGAAAATACTCATGCGCCATCATCATGCGCAGCGCATCGGGTCGATCGATCCACGCAGCAGACACCGCAATTCGGCAAAACGGTGCGTCACGTGTCGGTCGGTCGATCTCCGCAGGATCGAAGTGACTATAACCGAGCAAGAATTCACCGACGGCAAACGCCGGAGCCG
>JANNCG010000887.1:0-2445 GCA_031386385.1 Myxococcales bacterium | reverse complement strand
TGAGGGATGTGCTGAAGTACCTTCTCTGTACCCATGACCACCGCTGCACCGAAAACGAAAGCTCCTGTAGCGATCCTTTATCCAGACACGGACAACATGGCTGAGAGCACGTTGCAGCGGTTGATGGCGGACTTTTTGTGGCGCTTAGTGAGGCGCTTTTTGCACGCTGTGACCGAGGGTGAGCTCGCCGATGACGCAGGGTACAAAACCCTTCGAGCGCGCCAACCGCTGTTCGCCTGTGCCGATCAGTTTTGGTATTACGCAGAGGGAAATCCCCGCAAAAGCGTCTCTCCTGATGTGTATGTTTTAGCAAAAGTTGATCCCAAAAGTGCTCCTCCATCGTGGAAGCTGTGGGAGCTAAAGAGTCCCCCGGTGTTTGCGCTTGAGATCGTAAGCCAAGACTTTGGCAAGGACTATGATCAGGCGCCGATCGCCTACGGCGAGACGGGCGTGCAAGAGTTGGTGATCTATGATCCCGACGCGCCTGTGCTGGCCGATGCGAGTCAAGGCGAGCCAAGAGTGCGCTGGCAAGTGTGGCGTCGAGGCAAGCGCCAGCAGTGGACACGGGTGCTCAAGACCAACGCGGATCGTGTAGAGAGCGAGGCGCTCTGTTGTTGGCTCAGGGTCGTGGGAGAGGGCGATGAGCGATTGTTGCGACTCGCGACGGGACTCCACGGCGAGAACTTATTCGCAACAGGTGAAGAGCGCGAGCGAAGCGAGAAAGAAAAGCTGCAAGCCGCGTTGATGCAAGAGCACCGAAAGCTTGAAGAGCTAGAGGCGAAGTATAACGCGGTGCTTATGGCCAACACGGAGCTGAAGAGCGCCGTGATGCCGACGAAATCGCTAGCAGTAAAGCGGTCCGCGAAGTCCAAGAACGCGAAATGATCGGCGCTGTGGGAGCACTCGCGAAGCAATAACTGTTCGGACACGGTGTGTCCGAGATTGGGACACGGCGAGTCCTAGCAGGATTTGCCTGGGGATACTGAGATTTCTTCGCGCCGGAAAGGGCGTGATGGGGTCGCCGCGGAGAGTTTCGCGATATTGGGTTGGCCTTATGGAGACTTCCCCTATTGACCAAACCCACAGCGTCCTTGATCGCGCGGGTAGCAATAGAGTCTTCGATCAACCTCGCTTCGACAGCACAGTTGACCCCGATGAGCGTCGCAGGGCATGTCGGCGCAAGTTGCGGCACATGTCCCGCTTTCGCACCGACCATTGCAGCACTGAAAGAGTGGGAGTGGGTCTTGCACAAGTCCCAGCGCGACGAGGCAATCTTCTCGCACAGTCGCGAGGGTACACTCTGTGCTTGCTGCGTCAAAACTGTCTTCCACTACACGACCGTCGGCACCATCGCTCGCGTCCAACACCTGCCCGTCGCGGTTTGCATCGCGCCGACGTGGATCGTCGAAGTCCGTCGGCGTTCGTGCTCCGCAAGAACTCACCCCAACGACCAGGCAGTGAATGAGCAGCACGGTGATAGCTTGTATGCGATTCATTTGTGATGATTCGCGGATTCGCCGGTGAGTTTGTTAGTCCAGTCTCGTCGATTGCAACGGTGGGACGACTGGGCGAGTTGCCGACTGCGCCGCTGATTTCAAGCGGTGATTCCCATGTGGTCCCGCTGTTATTGCTGCGAACCACGATGATCTTGTTGTTTGAATCGCCGTTAAAAACACGCATGCCCTCGGCAACGATTGCCACCGTTGATTCTGGCATGACTCCGCTCGTCACCGGTTGATGCCAGGCTGTTGAGGTGATGTCGGGGGAGCCCGTGATGGTCTGTGCGGCATCTGCGGGTTGAATCCGATTAAACGCCCAGGCCCCCATCCCGCGCTGGTCGTTGATCGTGACGCCTAGTGAAGATGTCCCGGGGATCGAGTTGCCAGTGACTGGATCTAACGTGAACTCAAAGTAGTTCATCGCGGTGATCATACGCTCTTCTCGGTACGGCTCCCACCCCGCGATCACTGGCCTTGCAGTGAGCGTGGTAGCCGTTGAGCTTGTGATGCGGCGAATGAGATTGCCGCCAGTGCCCACTTGCGACACGACGGTTGCGGTGCCCACTGGGGGGTTTACGCAGCCACTGAAAACTAGAAATCCCGCGTAAATACTTGAGAGAGAGAGAGTCCTAATGGCTCTGCTCTTCGTGCTGATCTATTCAACATGAGTAATGGTCCTTCCCGCTCGGTGCCTTAACCCCCAAGCGAAGTGCAAGTATCGCAGCGATGCAAAACGCCGTCAACCAGTAGTCCGACAATTTCTAGTCAATCGCCGTGTGTGTTTGACGAGTGGATGGATGGTAGTGTTGCCGCGCACTGAGGGATGTGCTGAAGTACCTTCTCTGTACCCATGACCACCGCTGCACCGAAAACGAAAGCTCCTGTAGCGATCCTTTATCCAGACACGGACAACATGGCTGAGAGCACGTTGCAGCGGTTGATGGCG
>JANNCG010000798.1:0-7158 GCA_031386385.1 Myxococcales bacterium | reverse complement strand
CAGAGTCGCGATTCATGGGGTTGGTTCCGAGGCGAATCTCAACGGCGTCGGGGACACCATCGCCGTCGGTGTCTGGCTGACACATCCCCATGGTGTTATCCACATCAATGAACGCGCCACACAGAGCCGAAGCCGGCGGTGCTGAGCCGTCTGCGGTCGCCGACAACAAGCCGGGATCCAAAATGGACAAGCCAGGCAACGGCCGAATCAGCTCACATGCAGCCGAGAGCTGGCCCGCGGCTTGACACACATCGAGATTGTCCGCGCCCGCGATCGCGGTGGGCGCATAGTAGACCTCTAGGGGGTCAATCCCGCAGTTGTGGTTGGTCACCCACTGAATTTCTATGGGGTAGATTCCAGCGTTTTGAAACCGTACGTGGGTGAACTTCTTCCATCGTCCATTGATCCAATTGCCCTCAACAATCGTGACGCCGCCAATGAGCAAGCGAAACGAGTCGTTCGCCACAACGCCAAACGTCCAGATAAATGGCGCCGGGTTGGGGCTCGTCACGTTAATGAATCCACGCAATCGCGTCGCACCGCCCGTGGCACCAAGCGCTTGAGGCCAACATCCCGCAGTGGGACTACTGTCACCGACTGCAACACACCCAGCACTGTGCCGCCCAATGTCCAACGTCGGCACTGCCCGAGTGGTTTGGCCCGTGATGTCCATGAATCCGCCGGGGTTGTCCACTCGCATTAAAAACTGCGGCATGTTCAACAGGTCGTGCACGTCCAACGCCGCGCTCGTGTCGACAAAGCGACCGCACACCGCAGGCACCACCGGCCTCATTGCGTACGCCGCGCTCACTCTCGCCGCCACCGGAACATCCGTCACAGCACCACCAACGCGCGCCACCGTCAGCACCGTGGCCAGGGCAACGCCCGTCACTCTAAAATTTAGTCGCATGGGCCATGCTAACTGAAGGGCGCACGTGTCCTCAACAAACATGCGTTTGTTGGGCGGTTAGATGAGCGCGCTTAAATCCCTGTGCTTAGTGAGACGACAAGCGATCGCGTTGCGGTGCGGGCGGCGGGACGCTTCGTGCGTCATGTGAGTCGCAAAAGAGAATTGCACAATAGTGCCGATCGCTGCTGCGAACCCGATTGCAGAGCTCGGCGAGATCGTTGTCGCTATCAATCACCGTGCCCTCCATCGGACGAGCGGTTTGCTCGTCATAACGAACGCCGTAGAGAGCGACCCAGCGATTTTGATACTCACTGGAAGAACAGATTTCGGACCAAGTCATATTCTGAGTTGGCGAAGAACTACCCGTTGGATTCACGTGTCGAGAGATACGTAGCACCGCTTGCGCACGTTGGTCAAGCTACCCTCCACCGCCCCCATTTGCTCATTGCAAAACTGAAAGAATCACTGAAGGCAAAAGTCACGCTCTGCGCATTAAGGCGCTGCGCACGAATCACCCCATGCGTCGTTGGCGTTGGGAGCCACAGCACTGGCACGAAGTTGTCGAAACAACGACTGCGCGCCACGGCAATTTCCGTTCAAAATCAGGTTGTCAATTTGGCGCCGTCCGCGTGAGCGAATTGCCGCTCGAAGTCGATTTGCACCTGAAGAATCACCGGCAATTGCCGCTTGGCCAAGCGCGCGAAGTGCGCCAGCAAAATCGTTTGAGCTCAACCTCGCCATGCCATCGGCGACTGCAGGTGAAGACGGACGAGAGTTGTTGTTGGGTGGGTCGTTTGAGGGCGGAGTTCCGTTGTTTGGAGGTGTGCCGTTGTTGGGCGGATCGGTCCCGTTGTTTGGAGGCGTCCCGTTGTTCGCGACAGTGCCATTGTTGGGTGGATCGGTCCCGTTGTTTGGAGGCGTCCCGTTGTTGGGTGGCGTCCCGTTGTTTGGAGGCGTCCCATTGTTGGGTGGCGTCCCGTTGTTTGGAGGTGTGCCATTGTTTGTGGGATCCGTCCCGGTCGAACCCACTTGGTTGTTTGGGTTGGTCCCGTTGTTCTGCGGCGTTTGCGTGGTGGTGGGATGATCCTCGTCACCGTCACCACTTGAGACCGCGATTCCGATGCCACCGATCAACACCGCTGCTGCGATCGCAAGGCCAATGATCAAACCCGCTTTGGATTTTTTCGGGACCTGCTGCGCGTACGGATTGCTCATGCTCGAGCCGGATGTCCCAGACATTGAGCCCATCGGACCAAACGCGTTTGGTGGTTGTTGAAAGCTCGGATTGGATCCCGCAGATCCACTCGGGCTCTGCGGCGGAACACCCGCAAAACCAGCGTTAGAGGGCGCAGGCGTGTACCCCGATCCTCCTCCGCCAAACTGCCCCGACGACTGGCCAGCGGTGGCCATGTTGCCAAACGCGCCACCTGTTGCGGGCTGTGATTGATTCGACGAGCCAAACGGACCCGACGTGGCGCCGCTCTGTCCGGTACTCGCTCCAAAGGGGTTTGGCGTGGGGACTTGGTTGGGCGAGCCAAACGGTCCCATCTGCTGGCCGACCACCGTGCTCGGAACCGAATTTTGATTCGCTCCAAACGCACCCGCTGGCGGCATCGTTGGCGGAGGCGGAAGAGCCGCCGCGATGGGCGCGTTGCCCTGCGCGTTGGGGCCCGCACCACCACCACCGCTAGTGAAACTCGTGCTGCTTGACCAATCTGTTGCGGCCACAGCGTTGCCCGCAAACTCCTGCAAAAACTCTACGATATTGCGTTGTCGTTCGTCGCGATTTTTGCGCAACGCGTGCATGATCGCGTCTCTTGCGCGCTGCGAAACGGCCGTCCCATTCGGCTGTTGCTCAATGGGCGTTGGTGGCTGAGTGAGATGCTTGGTCGCCCACTCCCACGGCGTCGCGGCAGTAAAAGGCAGCTGACCGGTGAGCATCTCGTACGCGATCACGCCCATCGCGTAGATGTCGCTTCGAAGATCGAGCGCGTGTCCAGTGAACTGCTCTGGAGACATGTATGGCGGCGTCCCCAAGACCATCCCTTGCTTGGTGAGCTTGGCCTCTTTCTCATCCGTCGCTTCAGACCGCTTTGCGATCCCGAAGTCCAGGACCTTTACAAAGTCTCCGCGAGCACCCTTTTGCGTCAAAAAGATGTTGTCCGGCTTCAAATCACGGTGAACAACGCCCTTCTCGTGCGCCTCTTGGAGCGATCCACACACCTGCTGCAAAATGCGCTCGGCGCGCGCTTGATCAATCGGTCCCCGAGCCAACACGTGCGCAAGCGTCTCGCCCTGGATGTACTCCATCGCGATGAAGAGAAACTTCTTACCGTCAGGTCCGGGCAGCTCGCCGAAGTCGTAAAACTTGATCGTGTTGGGATGCTCAAGCTCAATCACCGTCTGGGTCTCGCGATGAAACCGCGCGATAATTTGCGGGTCATTTGCGAGTTCTGGCTGCAAGGTCTTAATCGCCACTTTGCGTGTGGCAGAGCCCATCTTTTGCTCAGCAAGATACACCTTGCCCATCCCGCCCTCGCCCAGGACCGAGATGATGCGAAACTTTCCATCCAAAATGGGCTGCCCCAAAAGGGGATCACCAAGATCTACCTTGTCTGGAAGGGGTAAAAACCCTCCACATTTGGGGCAGAACTTTTGGTCAGTACTTTGGACAACAAATCCACAAGACGGGGTCGAACAGGTAATGGCACTCACAAGAGCCTCTCAGTCACAATTACTACGGTCTAACACTGCAAACACTTCTCGTCTTTGACCTGAACTTGCACAAGCGCCAAAGAACACACGCAACGGTCGCAACGATACTCGACGGCGCGGCGCGTTAAAAGTTTCAAATGTGCCTTATTAACGGTCTTTTCTTCGATGGCTTACACTTTATTCGGCCGCCCAGACAAAGTACGCCGTCCGGACGTCTTGCCCCACCATGGGCCGATAGCGCGCCCCGCGAAAAATAAGGGACCTCGAGCCGTCTTCGTAGTCAAACCCGTCAATTCGTGAGCGCGGCGCCAAAGAGCCGCCCACTCGCGCACGCAACGTGGAGCTGACAGGGACCGTTGGCAGCACAAACTCGCTGCCCGCTCCGGCGATCACGTCCACTACCCGTGACATGGCGAGCGAAAAAGCACGGTCCGCCTCGCGAGCGTCCGCGATGTCGATGGGGATAAAAGCTCCGCCTGCGGCGATGATCACACACTGCGGGAGGTTGGCAATGGACGGACAACGCGCTGCGGCGCCTGGAAAATTTGGTACCAACCCAAACGGGACCACGTTGTTTCTGCGGTAATCCGCAGCGATCGTGGCGATCCGCTGGGCGATGTTGGACGAAGCTCCCCAGCGGCCGGGGTTGCGGTTAAAAAATCGATCGTTGTCGTTGGAGCCGGGCTCATCGGTGACTAAAAACGCAACACGAACTGCGCCCTGTCGCCATCTCCAGTTGGGGTTGACCTCGCCGGCCATCTCACGGCGCTTAAACTCATCGTAAGCGAGTACTCCCGCACCCACTGGCTGCTCATCTTCGCCTCGGTTGGTTGTCAATCGGTAGGGCTTGATATTATCTCCCGGCTCAAACACCTGCTCAGTGACCTGCCACGCGATCTGCTGTGCGCTTGTCATCACATCGCCAGGAATCCAAGCGAACGTTCGTGTCCCTCCCACCTCACGATCAAGGTTGACCGACTGCGTCCCGGCTTGCATCACGCCCACACGAAAATCAACTCCGGCGCCGTTGAGCTCGCGGACAAACTGCGCGCCCGTGCGTCCCGCCCGCTGCTGATCGTCGTCCATTGAGCCGCTTGTGTCCACCAGCCACAGAAAGTCTGCCTTGAGCGTCTGCGTTGTCCGAACCTGATGGCACCGCACGCTCAGCGACTCACCTGGAACACCCAACGCCGTCGCGTTAGCGATGTCATTCATTCGAATCGCCGTAGTCTGAGAAGCGTCATCCACGAGCCCCTCGGGAGCGACTGCAACAAAGGTGACCACACGGCGCTCAGAAACTCGCAATACCGTGGTAATTTCGACAAGAAACGCGCGCGCCTCTGGCGCGTCAAGTCGAGGAGGATCAGTCACTCCACGCGCGAGCGCCCGCGCAAGAGCGTTGCGAATGAGCTCGTTGGTTGATCCTCCGTCCACAAGAACTCGCTGTGTGGTTCTTCGTGCAGGATCTCCGGCACGGGTGGTGATGGTGCGGCCGGCGACGATCAACGTAGCGGACCCCAAGGTTCGTAGGGTTTGCAACGTGACATCGTCCACATCGTTGCTGACCCGCCCAAGCCAAGCTGTTGGATCTTCGGGATCACCCGCGTCGGTGGAGGTGACCGCGACGCTTACCCTCGCGGCGGTGTCGTCTGAGAAAATCGCTCCTGTGCCCTCGCCCGTGCGCAGGACGGGGTCCGTAAACGCGGTGTCAAATGCCACGCGCGAGTTGCTCGATGGCAGTTGCGCAATTCGCGGCTCTGCCAGCGTATATCCAGGACATCGAGGATCAGGCGGATCCACAACCACCGTCACGACACACCGAAGAGGGCCGCTCATCCCGACCGCCGGCACAACAACGCCTAGATTATACTCGCCCACGGTGTCTGGCGTGAGCACGCCGGTGTCAGTCCCATCAGAGAACACCTGAGTGACCGATCCTGCGGGCCTCGAGTCGACCGTCCAAACAAACCCCACGGACCCGATGCGCGAATCCAGATCCGGTCGCACGCTCGTCAGCGAGCCCAACCGAGTGAAGTACCGAATAGGTCGGCAGCTTGCGAATCTCGGCGGAACGTCTTGGACAGTGGGCTCGTCCACAAGGGAACGATCAAGCATCGACGCATCCTCAAGGACTCCGGTCTCGGGCTCCGGCGCCTCAAGCCCCGTCTTGGCACCGCAGCCAGCGGCGCTCAACGCGCTCACGGCGCACAGAACGGACATCGATTTTAAGCGGTGAAAATCCATACGTACAAATGAATGTAACAGAGGATTTGCGTGCGTGCAGGCGCCGCGCAAAGATTCCTCACGGGCTGAGCGAATGGGGTACCGATTCTCAGGTCGCTCGAGCGGCCTTGAGCGCCGCCAAAAGCGAGCGATGCACGTGCCCATTGCTCGCCACGATTCGTCCATGACGAACGTCAACCGCGGTGCCCGAGTAGTCACTCAACTGCCCACCGGCACCCAACACGATCGCGGCTCCGGCGGACAAATCCCAGGGAGCCAATTTTTGCTCCCAGTAGGCATCGTAAGTGCCATCGGCGACCATGCACAGGTCCACTGCCGCAGAGCCCAAGCGGCGAACCCCCTGAACGAGCGAGCGCTCAATCCAAGCAAATTCTCTCAAATTGTTCTCGTCGCTCTCTCTTCTGTCGTACGGAAATCCCGTCGCCACCAGAGATTGATCAAGCGCCTCAGTCCCACTCACCCGCGCGAGCTCTCCGTTGCGCCGCGAGGCGATTTGGTCTCCGCCCGTCCAAACCGTCTGCAGTGCTGGAGCGTTCACGCAACCACAAATGGGATGTCCATCTTGCGTCAAGCCAATACTGACCGAAAACACCGGGTGACCATGCGCAAAATTGGTCGTTCCGTCGAGTGGGTCGACATAAAACGTGAGGCCTGGTCGCACGGTCCCACCCTGTTCTTCGGCAATCACACAAATTTCACCAAAGTCCCTGGCCAATTGCTCTCGAATGAACTCTTCGCTCGCCTGATCAAATTCAGTCACCAGGTCGATCCTACCTTTGTGAGATACTCGGACGCCCTTTCGCCAGCCCGTCATCAAGAGCGCTGCCGCCTCTTGAGCGATCTGCTCGATCCGATTCAACAATGCAATTTGTTCAGAAAGTGACATTCCACTAAAAACCATGGCACCTACTGCCATAGATTGCTGTCAGCCCTTCGCCAAGAACAATGACGGAAAATCATCCGTCGTGGTACTTGACGTTGATTCGTCAACATACGTAGCGTTTATTAGGTTTTTTTGCGAGTAGCCTGCCCGTGAGCATCGACCGTCAGAAGGTCATCGACGCAGCCCAAAAGTTTGCAGCTAAGGGTCAGTTCGATAAGGCCGTTGCCGAATATCAAAAGCTCGTTAAAGACGATCCCAATGATGTTCGCATTCTGCTGAAGATCGGAGATCTTCAGGTGCGCCGAGGCGCGCGCGAAGAGGCCATCGCCACGTACTCGCGTGTCGCAAAAGGGTACGACGAGCAGGGCTTCGCACTCAAAGCTTTTAAACCCTTCTTCGGCTTCGG
>JANNCG010000347.1:0-3074 GCA_031386385.1 Myxococcales bacterium | reverse complement strand
ACGGGGACGCTAACGCTGAGTTGGTCCGCGTGCCGCTCGCCGCGAATCCAATCCCGGTGCGGCGGCTGTTGGTGGACGGTCGGATTTTTCCAGACGCTTTTGTTCGGCTTGGGACCAACGGCGCTGAGGCGTTAACGATCGTGGTTGGCAGAAAAAATCTTGCCGAGTGGACCATCAATCGAATCAACGCGGGTCCTGGCTTGATGAACCTCGCGCTGGGCAACGCTCGAATGCTTGGTGGGGAGTATGACCGCTTTGAGTTTGATTGTTGGACGGGTGGTTGTGGGTTGGTGGGTCGACGACGACGTCTCGACCTTGCGTACGACGTCCTCCACCTCGGGATAGACGGAGACGTGGTGAATCTGGTGACCACTGCGGTCAGGGAGCCGTGGATCTCTGCACTTCAACTGAACAACGATCGGCAGGTATTTTACACCTATTCTCCTGCAGCTCCGCGTGTCCGAAGGTTCAACGTCGACACCGGGATGACGGCTCCGCTGCCGCCAGCAGGTGGAGCTAACGTCGTGAGCGTCGCAGGCGCACGATACCAGAACACGTTTGTCTCCTATGCGGCCGAACAGGGAGGCGCGATTTTTCGGCACATCGAGGGACTCCCGGATGGTCCGGCGGAGAATTTTGCCGGCGAATTCTTGATCAACGATGTTGAGGCGCGGGGGCTGGTCGTGAATCTCGTGACGGTTGCTACGACTGCGGGCCCTCTCACCGAGTACCATTTGATGGAGCACCCTCCGGGACAAGCTCTGCGCTCGCTGCTGGCGTTTGGGGGTGGAGCCCACCGTCGTCAGGGCGCGATTCGGATGGCATTGGAGCGCGGTCGCAATCACTCTGGATCCGGGATCATGGTGTTTGAGCGAGACCGAGCGGGCGGCAATGGCAGCGACATCGTCGCGGTGCGCCTGCAGTGCTCAACGGACTTAGATTGTGACGACGGAGATCTGGTGACGCCAGATCGCTGTGTCCTAGCGGGTGCACGGTCTGTCTGTGATCGCACGCCCATTGTGCCGGACGGAGGATTCTCTCCCGATGCGAGCATCGACGTCGTAGATGTACCAAACGTCGCAGATGTGCCGAACCTCCCAGATGTCCCAAACCGACTCGACGTCGCAAACGCAGTCGATGTCCCAACGGCTCAAGACGGTTCTGTCGCGGACGCCGCTATGGCATTAGACGGCGAGACCATCGACACGGGGAGGACCTTCGATGTCCCCATGGTGATGGATGTCTCGGCTTCGCCCTTCGAGGACAGCACACAACCGCGCACCGACAGTCAAGCTGTGCCGCAAGACAACGGAGTCGTAGAAGAGCGCCCGATCGCGTTTGGCGGCGGCTCGTGCGGGTGTCGAACCTCCGGCGCCGGTCGAACCACCCCGGTGATTTGGCTGAGTTTTGCCTCGCTGGTCCTCCTAGGGGCCAGCGGACGACAACGGCGCCGAATTCAGCGAAGCTAAGCGCGAAAGAACATGTTAGCGTCCCGCCCCGCATGAAGATTCACGAGTATCAGGGCAAAGAACTTTTTCGAAAATATGGCGTGATGGTTCCTCAGGGAGCTGTTGCATTCACCCCGGAGGAGGCGAAACTTGCGGCTGAAAAGCTGATCGCCGAGACGGGTAGTCCAGTCGTCGTGGTGAAGTCACAGATTCACGCGGGCGGCCGTGGCAAGGGCATTGTGACCCGCGACGGCAAAGAGATCGGGCGTGGCGTCAAAGTCGTCGTTAACGGTGGCGCTGAAGCTGCAAAAGAAGCCGCGTCAAACATGTTGGGTGGCACGCTTTTGACCCTTCAAAACGGACCCAACGGCAGCGTGGTTCACAAGGTGTATGTTGAGCAGGGCATTAAGATCGCTCGCGAGTTATATCTTGGCATGCTGGTCGATCGCGACACTCGCCGTGTGGTGATTATGGCCTCGACCGAGGGCGGGATGGAGATCGAGAAGGTCGCCGCAGAGACGCCTGAGAAGATCTTGAAGGCCTACATTGATCCAGTCACCGGGGTAACAGGTCAAGAGGCGCGCCAGCTTGGATTTGGCCTGGGATTAGGCAAAGACCAGGTGGCGCAGTTTGTGAAGCTAGCCGCGAATCTGTATCGGCTCTTTATCACCGAGGACGCAGCGCTTATTGAGGTCAACCCATTGATCATTGATGAGGCAGGGACTGTGATGGCAGGCGACGCGAAGGTGTCGTTTGACGAGAGCGCTGAGTATCGCCACAAAGATCTCGAAGCACTTCGGGACGAGGCCGAAGAGAACGCGACTGAGCTTGAGGCCAAGCGCGCGGACATCTCGTACGTTGCGCTCGAAGGCAACATCGGTTGTATGGTCAACGGCGCAGGACTCGCGATGTCGACGATGGATATCATCGCGTTTTGCGGTGGAAAACCCGCGAACTTTCTCGACGTCGGAGGCGGCGCAGACGAAGAGCGCGTGACCAAGGCGTTCTCGATTATTTTGCGAGATCCCGATGTAAAGGGAATTTTTGTGAACATCTTCGGCGGGATTGTGAAGTGCGATTTGATCGCTCAGGGGATTATCAACGCGACCAAGACCCTGGGACTCAAGGTCCCGGTGGTGGCGCGGCTAGAGGGCACCAACGTCGAGTTGGGTCGCGAGCTGCTCGCTAAGTCTGGGCTCAATATTACCCCCGCCACGACGATGCTCGAGGGCGCGCAGAAGATCTGCGAGCTGGTCGGTAAGTAGGGCGCTCTTCAATTACATAACTCTCAAACTACACCGATAAAAGAGACGATAGATCAATGGCAGTTCTAGTAGGCAAAGACACACGGCTCCTTGTGCAAGGGATCACCGGAAGTGCGGGCGGATTTCATGCAAAGAAGTGCATGGAGTATGGCACCAAGGTTGTTGCTGGAGTCACTCCAGGCCGCGGTGGCGAGAAGTTTGAAGGCAGTGTTCCTGTGTTTAACACGGTGAGCGAAGCGGTGCGCGCCACGGGCGCGAACGCGACGGTGATTTTTGTGCCCCCTCCGGGCGCCGCAGACGCGATTCTTGAGGCAGCCGATGCAGGAATTTCGCTGGTGATTTGCATCACCGAGGGCATCCC
>JANNCG010000767.1:0-1683 GCA_031386385.1 Myxococcales bacterium | reverse complement strand
GCTGCCGCAGAGCACTGGGAGCGCCTCAACGAGATGGGTGCTGCTGTTCGCTGTCTCCGTGCTGCGGGCGACGCGTCTTCAGCTGCTGCTCTTGCGGAGCGGGAGCGCCTCCCGGTCGCTGATCTTTTGCGTTGGCAATCGAGCGTGATCGAGTTGCTCGGCCGTGCCCCCAACGGACCGATGGAGCCCAAGGAGAAAGAACGGTTGTGGGACGCGATGCGGCGCGCCATTGGGGACGATGCTCCGCCGACGCGACGTCCGAAGAAGTAAAGGTGCAATCGGTTGAACGCACTCTCGAAGCTCCCTGTGTGCCGCTCCAGTCCAGTTCGAAGCGGTTTTGTGACAAAGCCCCCAACGGGTTGCTTGTTAAATCACGGGCGAAAATCGTGGCGTTATCAAAAGTTATACCGGACGTGCTACAGTTGGTCACCTTCGGGGCCAAAAAATTCTAGTCACGGCGCTGATCACCGCGTAGATCCGTCCAGAAAATTCATTGCGCGAATGGGCGGAAGCAACCATCCCCCAGCAGAACTGTGTGCAAAATTCCGGTCAGGTGCCCTCTGATGCTGCGCCTGTGCAGTCCGAACTCTCAATCCGCTGTGGAAATCTTTTTCATCAGCACGTGCCTTGCGACTCCCGACGTTGAGCACGTTCACAGTCGCACCATCGGCAACCGCAAGGTCGCTTCCAGCCGATCCCGGACAAAGAACTCGGGAGTGACGCCGGTGATGCTTTGCGGTGAGACGCCGATTTCGAGGGAGTGGGGGTGCGTCGCTCAACATCGCGATTGACAGCCTGGCCATCGATTGGGGCGCACGAACTCAAAGAGTGATCGCGCCGGCGGGGCAAGAAAGCACTCAAGTACCTGAGTACCCGTTGGCTCGGGTTAACGTGTTTCGTGATCGATGGGCGAATTTCCATTGATAATGGCGAGCCCGAACGGCAATTCCGGTGGATCGCGAAAGGCCGCGACAACTGCAACTTGTGTGGTGGTCTGGCGGCGGCAATGCGACTCGCCGTTGCGGTCTCCCCACAGCTGTTGGATCTATTGCCCGTGACACTTTTTGTACTTCTTGCCCGAGCCGCAGGGACAGGCCTCGTTGCGACCAACCCGTGCTGTCACGGCCACTGTTCGCGCCGTTGACGGACTGTTCAGCATCGACCGCTGCGGGCCGATGGCGGCCGTCACAGAACTCGCGAGAGCATCGGTGGTATGGGGCGTCGCGATTTTCTGCCTCGATTTGACCTTCGATTGATTCACTGAGGGCGGTACAAAATCTGGAACTTCGCCTTCTTCGTACGAGAGAAAATGGTCTGGGTCATACAGCGGATCGCTGTCCCGCTGCGCGTAGAGAATCGAGAGCCAGTAGGGTCCTGCTAGCTTCATGAACTGCTCGTACGCCCGTGTTTTTCCAGCTAATTCCATCGTTACTTCAAACTCATCGAGCCGATCACGCAGCATGGCTGTCACTGCGTTGCGTTGCGAGGGAGGCCAACCGCGAGAGTTGCCGAGCATGAATTTCATCCCTCCGTATTCGATCACGCGAGTCCAGATTAGCTCCCCGCGCTCTGCGTCTGTGCCCCGCGTCACGGTGAGCTTCTCACCTGTCATCAGATCGACGAGCGCCTGGAATGGACCCGTCCCTCCAGCGTCTACATAAATCCTGTGATGACTGCTCTTGG
>JANNCG010000713.1:0-7135 GCA_031386385.1 Myxococcales bacterium | reverse complement strand
ACAAGAGCTGGATTACATCGGCGAGCCACGCGACCGCTTATGTGTGGTCGAGCAAGCCAACAAGTGGCGACGGTGCAAGTACCATTTGGCTCGTGCCTCAATCCGCCGCAGGACTGAAAATCGCAGCTCCGTTTGACGGTCTCGGTCTTCGCGGCAATGACTCTGCCGTGGTGGGCGCTGAAGGAGTGACCGTAGATGTCTCGCAGCGGCTGGGACCCGATGGTGGTGGCTTCGACGTGATGATGGGAATTGTGCTCCCTTACTTCAGCATCTTGAATGCTTCGTGCTCGGTGGGGTTGATGGAAGGGGCGCTCAATCGAGCGATCGCGCACGTGAAGGCCAGCAAGCATCAGCATTTAGGCTCATCGCTCGCAGATTTGCCGACGATTCGCGCGTACCTGTCACGTGCAAAACTGCGACTTGATGCGGCAAGTGCGCTGCTGCAAGATTCGATCACCGCTCTTGAGTCAGGCAGAGCCGACGCGCAGCTTCGGGTCCTTGAGGTCAAGGCGTTGTGTGCCGAGAACGCGCTCGACGTGACGGACGCCGCGATGCGTGTTTGTGGTGGGGCCGCGTTTCGCAAAGAGGGCGGGATCGAGAGAGCATTTCGTGACTCACGCGCTGCGAGCGTGATGGCCCCCACCAGCGACGTACTCTATGACTTTTTGGGCAAGGCGCTTGTCGGGCTGCCATTGTTCTAAACACTTATAAAATACGGAAGTAAAATACGGAAGAAAGCCATCCATGACAAAGCACACTCGCACACATCTCACGCTCGGGGCTGTCGCGTACGATCCCAAAGTGATCACGATCTGGGATGGTTTTCACAGATGGTTCGAAGAGCACGACCTGGCGTTTGACTACATTTTGTATCGAACGTACGAGCGCCAGGTCGAAGGCTTCTTCGCCAACGAGCACGACGTCTCGTGGAACTCACCACTCGCGTGGCTTCAAGCTGAGCGCCTTGGCGCTGTTCGCAAGCGTAGCGTGTGTGCGCTCGCGATGCGCGACACAGACCAAGACTTGAGCTCTGCGGTGCTCGTGCATCGTGATTCGCCAATGAAAACCCTCGCAGAGCTGCGCGGAAAGCGCGTCGGTGTAGGGGCTCTCGATTCGCCTCAGGCGACGTTGCTTCCAATGTTGATGTTCGCAGAGGCTGGGATTGACCCGCGCTCTGAGCTCACCATGCAGCGCCATGACGTGTTGCTTGGCAAGCACGGCGATCACATTGGTGGTGAGCGCGAAGCGGTACGTGCCTTGATCGAAGGACGCGTGGATGCGGCATGCGTTCTTGACGCAAACGTCTTGGGCTTTGCGAAGGATGGGACGATCGAGGGTGACTCGTTGCGGGTGCTCGCGAAGACTCCAGCGTTTGATCACTGCAATTTTACAGCATTTTCGGACAATCCTCACCCGCTTACAGAGCGCTTTATTCAGCTCTTGTTGTCCATGAAGTACTCGGACTCGTCTGTGCGTGGATTGATGGACATGGAGGGATTGAAAGAGTGGCGCACGGGTCGTGTTGAAGGCTATTCGGCTCTGGGGCGATCGATCGAGCAGTTTGGGACCATTGCGGATTGGCTGAAGCAGAACGGATGATCACTGAGTTGCAGCTGGCTGGCTTGGGTCTTGAGCGGGGCGCGCATCTGTTGCTGCAGCGCGCGCTGAGTGGACTTGCTGTCGGCGATCGCTTGGTGGTGCAGGGCTCTCATCCCGACATGCTCATGCAATTGCAGGTGTTTGCGCGGGAGCGTGGATTTGGATTTGTCTGTGAAAATACTGAGAATTCAACACAGTCTGCCACCTTGATTGTGGACGAGCGAAGCCACGGACGCTGGGTGGGTGCGTCACGCTCGGGTGGGGCTCGCGTGGTGGTGGATCGGCCTGATGCTCGTTGGGGAGTGGCTGCTCGCGGTGCTCTGATCGAAGAGGGCGGAGCCGCGTTTGACTTTTCGCTCAACGAAAAACGTGTCGTGTGGATTCCTGATGCAGCAAAGCTTTACGCACAGGCGTTGGCCTCGCAGTGGGACCCACAGGTAGCGATCGACTGGTCCGCGCCGATTGAGCACCCCGCAGAGGTCGAAGCTGCGGTGGTGCAGGTGATGACGTATTTGATCGAGAATGAGGTCGCAGCGTTGGTGGTCCCTGCGAGATTTTTGGGAAGGTTGCATCCACATTTTCGAGAGGTGATGCAGCTTTTTGCCATTCAGATTGCAGACGAGGCGCGGCACATTGAGGTTTTTACGCGGCGAGCGCTCCTTGTGCACTCAGAGCCGGCGCTGTCGACGGTGGGTGGCCAATCGTCTCTCAAGACGCTGGTCGATGAGCGAGACTTTCTTCGCTCAACTCTGCTGCTGTCGGTTTTGGGCGAAGGAACCTTCGTGGACCTCCTGCACTTTCTCGAGCACCACGCCCCAGACCCGGTGACTCGCACGATTGCTCAGCTTACCGCCAAGGACGAGCTGCGCCACGTTGCCGCAGGGATGGCTCATGTCGAGTATATCTTCTCGCAAGACGCAGGTGAGCGGCTGCGCGCGGCGACGGCAATTGAAGAGCGGCATCAAGCGCTCGTAGCTACTGCTGGTCTCAACGCTGAAGTGTTTGACGCGCTCGTGGTGCTGGCAGCGGGCAGCTTCGATCCCTCAGCCATTGAGCGAGGATTTGCAGCGGTTCAGCTTCTGCAGAAAAAAATGCATGAGGGTCGGACTCGGCGCTTAGAGCGACTCGGCTTCGCTAAAGAACATGCAGATGCGCTGTCGTCGATGCACACTCGCAATTTTATGTGAAGCGTTCATTCTCACCACCGAGCGACCATCGCGTGCTCGGGGATGCGCTCGATAAACTGTCTTCGTGCAACTTCATCCTGCAAATATCCAGCTCGTTTATGAAGAGCTGCTTTTGCCAACAGCCGCATTTGCGCGGCTTCATGCTCAAGCCCAGCGGCCACAAATGCCTCAACCGCTGCGCAGCGAATGGTGATCTCGCTTGCCTCGACGCCGTTGCCTCCGGCTAGAAGTTCGAGCGCTTCATGTGCGTGTGAAAGAGCGATCGTTGGTTCACCACAAGCACATAACGTGCGTGCCAAGACAGCCAGCGCCGGAGCCCGCACGACGGGCGCATTGGCGAGAATTTCTACAGCACTTTTCGCGATCTTCATCGCCTCTTCGGCACGACCCGTGGCGAGCACAATTTGCGCCAGATACATCTGCGAGGCGCCCACAAAACGCGAAAACCCGAGCGGCTCAAATAGCGCTACGGCCTCTCGCTCAACACGCTCGGCTTCTTCAAGTCGGTTGAGCCACAACAGCACGAGCCCAAGATTGTGTAGGGCAAACCCAATGACGGGTCTGAGCCGTATGGTCTGTGCATAAACGATGGTTTCTCGCAGTACTTTTTCAGCGCCCTCGAGCATCCCTAGATCCAGCAGCGCATATCCCCAGTTGGCTCGCATGGACGCACCGCCTCGGCGGTTTCCGGCGGCATCGAAAGACTCAACAGAGCTAACAACGTGTCCCATGTAGGCCACGGGGTCGGCGTCGAAGTGTGCCCACGCCGCGCGCGCGGTCGCGATGATTCCGCGAAGATTTGGATCCACAGGAGGCGTTCGGCTCGCGGCTTCTTCAAGCGCTGCGAGCACGGGTCGTCCTGCGCCGGTTTCGCCCGCATTGCACAGATGGATCGCGAGGCGAGCGAGCACCGACATTCGCTCAATGTGTGGGCTGCTCTGACACGCTTCAAGAATGCCTGGGACTAAACTGACAAGAACATCGGCACGCTCAAGGACACCGAGCGCGATGCAATAGAGCGCAGCGGCATCAAACCACCGAGCACTTCCCTGTCGAAGCGAGCGCATAGCTTCGAGGGTCCAATGCTCAAATTCGGTGTGTTTTGCCAGCCATCGTGTCGCCTCTGCACGCAACATTGCGCGCTCAGCCACGGCGGTTTTTTCTGGGTCACAGCGCTCAGCGGCGTCACAGTGCGTGAGACAACCGCTGTGGTCCTCGCCATCAAGCGATCGCCTCGCAGCTTGCATGTAGGGACCTAACGCTTTGCTTGGCTCGTTGCCTTTGTCAAAGTGCGCTGCAAGAACCAATGGATCGACTGCGGGGCGGGATTGAAGCCAGTCCCCTGCTAAGCGGTGACCCAATGCGCGGTCCTCTTCGGTGAGCGAGTCGTACGCAACGTCGCGCAATATCGCATGTCGAAACGCATACAAGCGATCGGTCCCGCGTCGCCCAATAACCTCGCTCGCCTGCAAATAATCAAGCGAAGCCTCAACTTTTGAGACCTGTACGTTGCCGAGCAATCGCGCGATCCCGTCGACTGAAAAACTTCGGCCGTACACACTCGCGGCGCGTAGCGTGTGGCGAGCCTCTTCATTCAACCGCTCAAATCGTGCCGCGACGACCGCCGCCACAGAGTCGGGGAGCGCGTCCACCTCACCATGCTCTGCAAACGCGCGGACGAGCTCTTCGAGCCAAAACGCGTTTCCGGTGCCACGGGCGACGAGGGCCTCAATGACCGAATCAGAAATGGAGGGTCCAAGAGCCGCTCGCGCAAGTGCCTCAGCTGCACGGCGCGACAATTCTGAGAGTTGAAGATCAATGGCACCGTGGGTCTTCCACAGATCACTTATGCGGTCACGAAGCGATGGCCGTGCGGCGACAATCACCGCTATCGGAGCCTCGTGCAACGAAGACCACACCGAGTCGAGTAAGCGAACTGAGGCCAAATCCGCCCAATGTGCGTCTTCGATCACCACAACAACAGGAGCTATGGTTGCCTCACCGAGCAGCACCGCGAGCAACGAGCGCTCAAATTGATCACGCATCACGCGAGGGTCTGATTGAGCTGCGATCAGCGCAGGACTTCTCTCTCGATGGGTTGCGATATTCGCGAGAATCGCTAGAAACTCTGTGACCAGCTCTGGGTCATCTTGGCGTACCGTACGTGCGACGAAGCTGCTCAGCTTGTTGTACGCTGCTGGGTCCTCGGGTCTCACGTCGCACAAGGCACAAACAACGCTCGCGCCGAGCGACAACGCCGCGTCTTCTGCACCAGCGGCACACCGAGCGACGACGATTTTTGCGCGAGGCCACTGCGTGACAACTTGCTTGCGAATTTCAGACAAAAACCTTGATTTACCCACGCCGGGATCACCCATAATGGTGCTGATAGTCAGCTTCGGCTCTGTCGTTGCGTCCTCAATTTGCCTGAGAATTGTCCTAAATTCTGAGTCTCGCCCGACAAATGGCGAAGGCTTGCCCAGCAGAGTTCGCTCGCGCTCGTTGAGAGAGTGCTCAGCACGCAGCCAACCGCGATCACCCGCGAGCTCAACGACGAAGAAGCTGTCGCACAACCCTGCGGTGCCTTCATCCACCCGCACTGAACGCTCATCCGAAGGATCACTCAACAGCGCTGCTGCCCGATCGATCACGGCCCCGATCGGTGCGTGAATCCCGTCCATTTTGGCTTTGCCGGTGGCGATGGCGACCGGGACTTGAGGCCACATTTTTTTGGCCGCTAAGGCTACGTTGGCCAGGGCTCTTGCAGCGTCGCGCGCATCTCGACCAAGTGTGTCTGACGTTGCCATCCAGCTGCCATCAGCGAAGGCAAACAGCCGCACGTCTTGTCTCTCGGCGAGAGTCTTGAGCTCGTCCATCTTTTTGGGGATCCCCTGAGCCTCGCGTGTGGGCAGTGTTTTGTCAGTGATTTTGCGTGGTGAAGTGGACACAAGGACGCTTCGCACTACGAGCTCGTTGCGCGTCAGGACCCTGCGGGCATCGGGGTTGCGCAGAGGCAACATAGACGGACGCCCCAATACCTGACGCAGCTCAGCGAGCAGCGATTCAGCGTCGGGGATCCGGTGCGCCCGGTCGCGTATCAGCAATCGTGCGATTAAGGTCTCAACGCCACTTGGAATTCCCGGTCGCTCGGCAGACACCCCAGGAGCGTCCGTCAGCATGAGCTTCGCGAGCACCGCGACGACTTGCTCGGCGACAAAGGGAGGGTGGCCGATCAACGACTCAAACCACACACAACCCAGAGAAAACAGATCCGCACGAGCATCCACATCGGGGCGCGCCATCACCTGTTCGGGCGCCATGTACGATGGTGTGCCAATCATGACGCCCGGGCGAGTGAGGTTGCGTGAATCTTCAACGCTCGCGATCCCAAAATCTACGAGCACTGGTTTGTCCGAATCGTTGTTGAGCAACATGATGTTGCCTGGCTTAATATCGCGGTGGACAATCCCCGCATCGTGGACCGCAGAGAGGGCATCGGCGATGCGCTCAATCATGCGCACGGATTGGTCCACCTCTAGTGGATGGTGCTTGAGTCGGGTGCGGAGGTCAGGTCCTTCGAGCCACTGCATGGCGAGCCAGGGTTGACCGTTTGGAGTGCGCCCTTGGTCAACAAACGAGACGATTGATGGGTGCTGTAGTTTGGCGAGCAGCTCTGCTTCTCGCGCAAAGCGATCACACTCGACGGGCTCTGTGAGCATCAACACTTTGAGCGCGACGTCTTGTGATCGAACCAAGTCATACCCACGATACAAAACCCCAAAACCACCCGCAGCGATGCGTTGATCGATTCGAAATCTTTCGTTTAAAATCCCAGGGATTTCGCTGTTTTCAACCTTCTCAGAGCCACTCACAAATGCCACCAGTTAGACCTGGTGATTGCGTCATGTTCTCACAGCAAGGTCAATCGTCATCGTCAGTTTCAGGACGTTCGGTCCAAGGCGCTTCGGTCCCGTGAAGCATATGCCAAATCATCCGCGACAGACCTGGTTGATTGTCCGGTTGCGACCAGTCCATTGCCTCCGACTGCCGCGTGAAGGGTCCGTTGGCTGCATTGCGTCGCTCGCACTCGCGCCGCGGGATGTACGAATAGGGAGTGAAATCAGGCACATTTGTGAACGAGTCGTACAACGGAGCTGAGGATGCGACCGTGAGGTTATGTGGGCCCATTCCCAAGATGAGCTCAACCGTGTGATGCAGCGACGACTCATCAATGTGCACGTGGGATGTGTACCCAGACTTGACCCACGGAGACGCCAGAAGCGCGATTGATCTGTGATTATCCACGTGATCGCCACCATCTTGTGGATCGTCTTCGATCACGATCACCA
>JANNCG010000673.1:0-2709 GCA_031386385.1 Myxococcales bacterium | reverse complement strand
GACCTCTGCGAACCGCTCGACCATCCCACGTAGGTTCGGAACCGACAGACACCCTTCGTAGTTGTCAAATTTGTCCTGCGACAGCGGCTCAAGCACGGGATTGATCAGCACGGTCAACGGAATGTTTGGCTTGTACGGATACCTCGGGTTGTTTTTCACTTCGACCGCCACGACGCGAATGCACTGATAAATCTGCGGCGCCGCGAGCCCCGCTCCGTTGGCGTCGTGCATCGTCTCAACAAGATCGTCGATAAACGCCTGCATGGACGGCGCGTTGAGCTGCTCAAGGGTGAGCTCGCGCGATCGCTGTCGCAGAATTGGATTGCCCACCGTCGCTATTTTTCGAATCGTCATTTTTTTCTTCGAACCAGAATTCTAGTGCGAGACTACCCAAATACTCAGTGACAACCGAAGCAGAATCAACGTGGATTTTTGTCGCGCGTCTAGCCGATGTCCAACGCTGCCCACAACGCGTGATGATCGGCGAACAACAAGTTGGCGTGTACTGGTTTAACGGTCAGGTGTATGCGCTCGACAACGAATGTCCGCACGCGAGCGCGCCCCTCACCGACGGATACCTCAACCCTGACGGGCACATCGAGTGCGCGCTTCATGGTTGGCGGTATCACTTAAAAACAGGGCTCAGCCCGCTGGCTTACCAAGGCTGTGTACGCACATTTTCGCTGAGAATTCTGGGAGAAAATGTCGAACTGCTCTTGCCGCAATCCCCCTGACGGCTTCAGTTCAAAGAGTGCGGAAGCGCGAGATCAAACGGCGCGATGATCGCATCAAATCGCTCGCCGCCTTCGGTCACCATTTGGTAGGTGCCGCTCATCGTTCCACGGGTGGTCGCTATCCCACAGAAGCTTGTGTACTCAAAATATTGCCCCGCACGCAGCACGGGCTGTGCGCCCACAACGCCCTCGCCTCGGACCTCTTGAATGTGTCCCGTGGCATCCGTGATAATCCAGTGGCGTGATCGCAACTGCGCGGTCTCAGTGCCTTCGTTTGCGATACGAATGGTATAAGAAAAAACGAACTGCTTTTGTGCTGGCGACGAGCGCTCGGGAAGGTACTTACTCTTCACGGTCACTCGAATGCCTCTTGTGATTGCGTCGGACACGAGCACACCATGCCGCTTTCACTGAAGAAGTACAAGCGTGACCTGAGTCCAAAATTCTATGGCTGAACAATCGCTGAAAAAAACCTCGGTTTTCTCCGGTCTTAACCGAACCGTCGTCGCGCTCGGTGTGGTTAGCTTGTGCACTGACGCTGCGTCGGACATGATCTGGCCGCTACTGCCGCTTTTGCTCACGCAGTCTATGCACGCAAGCATCGCTTACGTTGGGATCATCGAAGGCTGCGCTGAGGCTGTGGCTTCTGCTGGAAAATACCTAGTAGGCCGTCGCTCGGACCAGATCAAGCAGCGCAAGCCGTACGTGTTGATGGGCTACTCGCTTTCAACCCTCGCGCGACCGCTCTTGGCCCTCGCTACCGCGCCCGTTCACGCGTTGATCGTGCGGTTGCTTGACCGAGTCGGCAAGGGCCTTCGATCTTCGCCGCGTGACGCGCTCATCGCTGAGTCGACGACCGCAGAGAGCCGCACCGTGGCGTTTGGATTTCATCGCGCGATGGATAACACCGGCGCCGTGTTGGGTCCGCTGCTAGCGATCTTGGTCCTGCATTTCGCACAGAACAACGTCCGGACCGTTGCCCTTGCGAGCGCGGTCCCGGGACTGCTGGCGGTCTTGACCATATTGTTCTTCGTCCGCGAAAAACAGCACGCACAAGAGGGCGCCCAAATCGCATCCACACCCACCACTCCTGCAAAGGCCGCGCAGCCCATTTCTAAGGAATTCACCAGGTATCTGTCGATCGTCGCTATCTTCTCGATCGGCAACGCGAGCGACGTGTTTCTCATTGCACAGGCGCTAAAAAGCGGGATCTCGCCGACCAAGTCGACACTTCTGTGGGCGGCTCTCTCCCTCGTTCGTGCGGTGGCCGCGACTCCGGGAGCAGCCTTTGCGCAGCGCATTGGCAAAAAGCGCGCGCTTGCGCTCGGATGGGGTGTGTACGCGCTGTGCTATCTGCTCTTTTCATTCGCACACACGCTACCTACTCTGCTCGCGGTGACCGTGCTTTACGGTGCCTATTATGGGCTCACCGAAGGGGCAGAAAAATCCCTCGTGGCGAGCTATGTCCAGAAGTCTCAGCTCGGCCATGCCTACGGTCTGTTCGCATTTGTCCAGGGGATCTGCGCGCTCATCGCCGGCTTTCTCTTCGCAGCACTATACACTCGCGGAAGTGGAAACCTCGCGTGGTGGACTTGCTCGGCCTTCGCCATCACTGGCGCCCTCTTGATGTACCGAGAGTCGACCGCTAAGGTTGCAAGCGAATGAGTGAGCGAAAATTTCAAGCACGGTGGCTGGGTCGGTGTCCTTACGACCGTGCGCTCGCGCTTCAGACGTCACTGTGTGAGCAACGAAAATCCGACCTCCCGGGACAGGGGATCGACACGCTCTTATTGCTCGAGCATGATCCGGTCCTTACGATTGGACGCGGAGGGGATCACGCCAATGTTCTTCTGTCGTCAGAAGAGTTAGCGCAACGCGGGGTCGCTCTCTACGAGAGCAGTCGCGGCGGAGACGTGACGTATCACGGACCTGGACAGCTGGTCGCGTACCCCATTTTCAACCTGCGCCCCGAGCG
>JANNCG010000334.1:0-1829 GCA_031386385.1 Myxococcales bacterium | reverse complement strand
CTCTGTGCATCCCGTCGCAAGCAGGCGCGAAGGTTAAACTGCTTTTGCATGCACAAGTTGACTTCATGCACGTTGGGAGGGTCGTGAAACGCTTCAACCAAACACTCATGCGAAGTGATCTCACCCAGCCATCCTCCTCGCGGAAGCGCCACGCCCCGCGGCCCGATCCGAGTGTACGGTCTGTGCAAAGTGTGCAAATCAAGTGTCTCGGCAACAGTGCTCGCGGTGTCGATCGCCTCAGGCTCAATCACGTAGCAGTCCGCTGATTGCTCTTCAGAGAGAATCGAAAACTCTTTTTGCACCCGCTCCGGCGTAGTCGTCCCCGCCGCGACGATGAGCTTGCCGATGTAGTCGAACTTATTGCGCACAAACTCGCTCTAGCCACAACTCTCGCTCAGCGCCAACCTCAACACGCGCAAGCTTCAGGTTGACAAAACGCGACTTCGCCGACCGACACTGCACGCGATCTGTCGCGTCCGTCGTCACCGCAAGAGCGCCACCGAAATGAGCCCCGCACGGATCAGCGATCTCGTGTTCGCCGGGTTGATCGCTCGCTAGATTGCGCGCCGCGATCAGGCACCGGTCAGGCTAACAACAACAATTTGTTTCGCGGTCTGGCCAGCAATCGCTGCGATAGCTGGTACAATCGATACGTTTTGTCCCTTCAACCAACGGCGTTCGTGAGTTTGTTTCAAGTCGTGTTCCAAGGCGCCGCACTGGCGAAAATGGGCTCGACCGGATACTCAGCGGTTGCTCATCTGCACCTTGAGATGCACGACTCGTTTCTCCAACTTACGGGAGTCCAAGATCCGCTTGGCGATTCCGTGAGGATCACCCCTCTTGATGTCGACCAAGAAGGCGTTCCTCAATCCCTCGGCGACACCGACGACGGGAAATGCGTCCACTCGACCAACAATCTTGTTCCCTAGCGCGCGTGACTGAACAACTTTCGAATTATTGATCGACTCCCTTTTCGTGCCATGAATAGATCCTCTCGTTTCGCCATCTTGTTGACGGTCCAATTGATTGCCTCGACTTGTTGTTCGCCGTTCGACGGTCGCCCTCCCTGCTGTACAGTTCCCGAAACGGCTATCTTCGCAGAGACCAGTGCGAGTGGAGAACAATCCCGACTCGTGTCAGCGCTTCTAGACGCGGGCGTTCCAATGGACGTAGTTCTTCACGGAGAACAGTGTCTTCCACTGTGCGCTTGGGCCGCACGTGAGTGCTCTTATGGCCCGTACACGTGCGCTGAGTCCGCCCAACGAAACGATGGAGGCGCAGATGGCTCCTGCCGTCAAAATGATGATGGTGCGGTCCGACGGGTCGGCCCCGAACTAATTGCAGTACGTTGTGCTCCTGGATACTGCGGAGTTTCTGGCCGCCGCAGTTACTCATCCTCCCCTGAGCGCCACTCAGACACCCTGCCCGACTACCTCTCATCGCTCGCAGCCCTTGAGCACGAATCGATCACCGCATTCACCGAGATGGCCTCGTTTCTCTCCCTCCACGATGCTCCCGCTGAGCTCATATCACGCCTCGAAGTCGCCGCCGCAGACGAAGCGCGCCACACGCACGCAATGCTCACACTCGCGCGACACGCTGCAAATACACACGTAGTCCTCCGCGATACTCTCGCATCGCACCCTCCCTCGCTCCTAGATTTTGCCCTCCACAACGCGCGCGAAGGATGCGTCCGCGAGACCTACGGAGCATCACTTGCACATTATCAAGCCCAGCACGCAATCGACCCACTCGTGCGCGACACCTTCGCCACCATCGCCAACGAAGAGGCCCAGCACGCACAGCTCTCTTGGGACGTCGCCCAATGG
>JANNCG010000631.1:0-5977 GCA_031386385.1 Myxococcales bacterium | reverse complement strand
CGCGCGCGATTTGCCGCAGCACGACCTCGTTGCACTCAGGGAGCTGCACCAGCTTTACGATCTCCTCGCCTTGGATGCGCGGAGATTTGATCGCCGCTTCGGCAACGATGCGAACAGGCGAGCACGCGAGCATGCGACGTTGGGCGGAGGTTCCCATCATGGCAGTTCGAATCTTTTCGGACAGGGTCATGTCCTCGATACGTTTGACGACCTTCTCAAACTCTTCTTTGAGCTTTACGCCTTCACCGTCTTCGTCACGCACAAAAGGATCGCCCTCATCGGTCTCGGGCACAGTCTTGGCCTCCTCAAGCGCTGCGCGAAACATCTCGTCCCCGGGAGTCTCTTCGCCTGCCTCAGGAATCAGCTGGTCTTTGAGCGACTCGACAATCTCGTCAAACCCAGGAATATCCAGCACGATCTTGTTGCGTGCGGCCAACTCACACATGCGATCGGCGGTGCTCATGCGCAAGTGTTCGTTAAAGTACAGCGCCTCAATGATCTTGGGATACTGCAGTATTCGCTGCTCATTCGTCGAGATCAGCTCGCAGAGAGCCTCGTCGCAACGTGACGCAATAAATATGACCGTCTCCGCGTCAGCGTTGGGATGCTTGACGACACGCACTTGTACGTCGCGCTGATCGGCGCGAGTCTGTGCGATCAAATCGATGACCGCGGGGTGCAGCTCTGAAACCTTGAGCGCGCCGTCAAGCACCGGGGCGGGGAGCTTATCAAACGTAGCTTTTGCCGCGGATGACAGCGCGTCATCGGCATCATAGCGTGTAAGATATAGGACACTGAGCAGAACAGCCGGCGGCAGCGGGGCCATGCCACGGGCGGCCATCATTCGAAGCGGTCCGGTGGCGTTGATCGCTTTTTGCACAGGCTCTGAGAATGTTTCGAGAGGTGCTGGATGTTGCATAGGAGGCTACTTTTTCAAAATGGACGCAACGATGCTTTCTAATTGCTCGCCGGTAAAGGGCTTCTCAAGTACGGGTTGTCCGCACTTAAGCAGAAAGTTGCTGTGATCGTCGTCGGCGGAGACGCCGGTGAGAAAAACAAATTTTGCCGCAAGATCGGGGAGGTGCGCTAGAACCGTTCGAAAGACAGAGGCGCCGTCAAGCCCAGGAATGCGGAGATCACACAGAATAACTGCAAAGCGATCGGTTGGTTCGCGTAGCAGAAGCGCGAGTGCCTCAGATCCATCAGCGACGTGCTGCACGATAAACCGAGGACTGAGAGCGCGCCTGACAGCGGCGGCCAGCGCGTGCTCATCTTCGATGATGAGAAGCTCGAGCCCAGGTGCGATATTGTCCATCACACCGACTTGTTGCCGCAACCGTTCAGGGGGATGCGAGGGGTGTGTTTTAGAGGAGACAGGAATGAACACGGTGAACGTTGTGCCGACGTTGAGCTCAGATAGGACCTCGATGCGTCCGCCAGCGCGTTGGACCAAATCGTTTGCGATCGCCAAGCCCAACCCGGTGCCTTCGCCGGGACCTTTTGTCGTGAAAAACATATCAAACACCTTCGCAAGGTGCTCTTTCGAAATCCCGACTCCAGTGTCCGAAACACGGACGACGATGTGCTGGTCGATCAGCTGAGAACTCACGCTTACGCAGTTGTGCTCTTCGGCCCGAATGGGCAGGGCCTGCGCTGCATTCACCAGCAAATTAACAAACACCTGGACGAGCCGAAGTTGCTCCCCAGGCAGTGCGGGGACGGGCTGAAAATCCGTCTCTAGTCGTCCTCTTTGCCGCACCTGTGCCTGCGTGAGCGTGACCGCAGAGCGAAGAAGATCGTTGACGTTGACGGGCGTCGAGAGCCCCTGCTCTTCGCTGCGGGCAAAAAATCGAAGCTCTCCGACAATTCGGGCAATCCGTTGCACACCTTCCTGCAGGTCCGCCACGATCTCTTGCATCCGGGGACGGGCGGGAAGATCTTCTGGAAGCTGTTGGATCATGCGTTCAAGTTGCTGAGTACCAAGCAGAATAAACGCAGCGGGATTGTTAATCTCGTGCGCAACGCCAGCCGCGAGCACGCCCAGCGAAGCGAGGCGATCAGCGTGGATAAGATGTTTGCGAGCGTTTAGGTCGTCCGTCATGGCCCCACGGTGTGGATGCGCACCGAGTTTGTCCGGCCCTTGACGCTGACGGGCGCTCCAAACACAACGACGATGCGATCGCCGGGCTGCACCATTCCGTCGGCGATCAATCGCTGTTGCACTTGCTCCACCATCTCATCTGTGTCCCGGACAGGAACCATCACACGAGCTGTGGTTCCCCAGTAAAGGCCGGTCCGGCGACGAACGCTCTCACTTGACGAGAACGCGATAATCGGCACCGACGGTCGCTCCATAGCAACGAGCCGCGCGCTGTCTCCACCTTGAGTAAATACCGCGATCAGCTTCGCTCCGACGTCTTGCGCGGCCTGCGCAGCAACGCGTGCCATAGCTTCAGGAAAAGGCGCTGGAGAGGGCGGCGCGGGTGGGGGCTTTCGCTCGTAATACGGAGACGATTCGGCAGTCGATATGATGCGAGCCATCATCGAGACCGCGAGCGCTGGATGATCTCCAGACGCGCTCTCTTGCGAAAGCATTGTCGCGTCGGCGCCGTCAAAAATCGCGTGCGCAACGTCGCTGGCTTCTGCGCGAGTGGGGCGGGTGCTCTTCACCATCGATTGCAACATCTCTGTCGCGACGATCACTGGCTTTCGATGGCGCACAGCGGTGTCAATGACCTTGCGCTGCAACACAGGCACGTTTTCTGGCGGAAACTCTACGCCCAGATCACCTCGCGCGACCATCACCGCGTCCGATAGACGAACAATCTCATCAAGTCGATCGATCGCTTGTGGCGTCTCGATCTTCGAGACGAGTGGAATATTTTGGCCCCACGCATCGCAGATTTCTCGGACTGCTCGAAGATCATCGGGCGAGCGAACAAAGCTAATTGCGATGTAATCCACGCCGTTTGATAAGCAAAACATCAGGTCCTGCTTGTCCTTCGCGGTGAGCGCTTCGACCTGCAAGCTGCCCGAGGGCAGATGCACTCCGACGTTGTCGCGAATCTGCCCGGCCTCCTCGACCACACAGTGGATCGTGGGTCCGTCTACCCGATCCACTCGAATGCACACTCGTGCGTCATCCAAGTGAATCATATCCCCAGGCTTCACGTCCGTCGCGAGGGTCGGAAATCGCACCGGAATCGTCTCATCCTTGCTCTCGGTCCCCGCAAAAAGCGTGACCTTCGCACCCTGCGCGATCACCCGCGATGGAGTCCCCAGCTTGCCGAGACGAATTTTTGGTCCGCAGAGGTCTCCGAGGATCCCAACAGCTTTGCGCCGCTTCTCAGACACCTCGCGAATCGCTTCGATCGCGCGACGATGATCGTCGTGGGTTCCGTGTGAAAAGTTGAGTCGAGCCACGTCCATCCCAGCGCCGATGAGGGCGTCGAGCTGTGCGGCGGTTTGCGAGGCTGGCCCGATCGTGCAGACGATTTTGGCCCTTCGATGGTGTAGCATGGTGTTGTTCGGCGCCGAAATTACCCTGTCTTCCCCCTAAGGTGTTGATTCATTTGTCGCGATGCGATGCATCAACACATCCCCAGCCGTTCGTGCAATACTCCGAAGACATTAAGCTCTGTTTATTGAGTGTTCGGAGGCATCGGTGCGAATCGATTTTTCATTCTTGCGATTTTCCACAAGCTTGCTCGCAACCATCGCTTTGGTTGCATGCAGTCCCCCCTCACGCTTTCAGGACGACGTCGTCGACGGCTCGACCGACGGGATGGTGACGGATATTCCGACCGGGACCGACGTTCTCTCGATCGATATCCCTGACACCTCAGGCTTGAGTCGGACCTGCCTGCGCGCCGCTCAATGCGACGACGGGATTGAGTGTACCGAAGACGCCTGCAATATGGGCCGATGCGAAAACATCCCGAACAGCGGTCGCTGCGACGATATGGTCTACTGCAACGGCATTGAGAGCTGCGACTCTCGCCGTGGCTGCCTGATCGGGACCGTGGTCAACTGCACCGACAACGAAGTGTGCACCAGCGACCGCTGCGACGAGCGCACCCGAGCGTGCGTCCACAACCCCCTTGATCGGGACGGCGACGGCGACCCCGATGACCACTGCCGCGATCGTACTTGCGGTGACGGCGGTGTCATTGGTCCGGGAGTTGACGCAGGCCGCAACGACGCCGGGATGCTTGTTTGTTGGGTTGGCGCGGACTGCGATGACTCCAATCCTCGTGTGTCAAGCCAGCTGCCAGAGATCTGCGACGACCGTATTGACAACAACTGCAACGGCCTAGTGGACATGGCTGAGCCGGGCGGTTGTCGTCGTGCAGCCCACGACCGCTGTGACGATCCGCTTGATGTTTCGCGCGGTGGAGCGTTTACCCTCGATGTCTCTGCGACCCCTTCTGACTATGTGCTCTCGTGTGCCCGAGGTCTCGGTCGCGACGTAGTCGCTCGGATTCGTTTGGACGCACCTCGCGACGTTCGAATTACTGCGCAGGCAGACGGAGGCGCTGCAGCGATCGCGCTACAGTCGGTGTGCGGCGGAGCGGCTCCGATGGACACCATCGATTGCAACCAGGGCTTTCCTGCGCGCGTTCGGCGACATAGTCTACCCGCTGGTGATTACTTCGTGATTGTTGCGACCTCTGTAAGAACGACGGTCGAGTTGGACGTCCAGATCACGCCTGCGACCCCGGCAGCTACCAACGATTTGTGTGCGAACGCTGTTGAGATCCCCGAAGCGATGGGCGGAGTATTTCGCAGCGATTTGGTCGGCATCAACAACGAGACGCTCACCCGCTGCGGCGGCGGCGCACGCGACGCGTTTTTTCGCCTCGAGCTCACCTCGCCAAAAAACGTCCAGCTTCAGCTTGCTGGTGGCCGCACCGACAACCTGATTCTCAGCCTGATCGATCGATGTGCGGTGTCTCCAAACACCTTGAAGTGCGACTCTGGCTCAAACGTCTCGTTCACCAACTACAGCCTCCCGGCAGGTGTGTACTATGTGGTGGTTGAGTCCTTCGATCCAGTCGACTACACGCTGACCGCGACGATCACGCCACCCACACCGCCCCCTGCGGGCGACACCTGCGCCAACCCGATTGACCTTGTCGCGGGGCGTGCGGTGACAGTCGCTACGAGCTTGCTCGAAAACGACTACGCTCCGAGTTGCTTTAATCAAGGGCGTGACGCGGTATTGCGCTTCACGCTGGCAGAGCGTCAGGACGTCGTTGTGACGGCGACCGGCGGCGCAAACGACTTTCTCGCCCTCGCGCTTCATAGCGAGTGCCCCGTCATGCGGTTCAACGAACGATCGTGTAGTACAGGCCTCTCGACGGTTCGCTCACTCGCGCTCTCGCTAGACCCCGGGACGTACTTTCTCACCCTGAAATCTTCCAGACCTTCGGATATCAGCGTGCGGTTGGACTCTTTTGCCCCAGCGGTCGTACAAGCTCCGATGGGCAATGATACCTGCGCGACGGCCACACCCATTATGGCTAACCGTGCGCTGTATCGTGGGACAACGGCCAACTTGACCCACGACTACCGGGGGAGCTGTGCCGCTTCAAATGGACGCGATGGCGTGTTCACTTTCACGCTCGCCGCGCCACAGCACGTCCTGCTGTTGGTGGACACCGCGTTTCTGAACGTGGTGTACCTCACGGGCAACGACGCTTGCCCTGGTGCACCGATCGCAGCCCGAGTCCCAACGTGCCAGCTCGGGACTCGCTCAGCGATCGACGTCGACCTACCCGCTGGAACATATTACTTCTTTGTAGACGGCCTCGCGGACTCCGGTCCGTACACTTTCTACTTTCAAGCGGGCTGACGATCCAGGGGGACTTGTGAGACGCTCGGGGGCATGACAACGAACACGGAGCTGTGGTTTCACGAGCAGATGACCGGATATTTTACGTGGGGAGCAAGCGATCCACGGACCGGGGAGCAACAG
>JANNCG010000622.1:0-3223 GCA_031386385.1 Myxococcales bacterium | reverse complement strand
ATAGTCAATACACTATGGAAGTCTCACCTCGCCCTGAGACCACACCCCAGGCGACTCTTGAGCCGCTCGCTGGCGAATGGCCGACAGATCGAGGGTAAGCCAGTCCATCGGCTCTCGATGGTGCACACCCAAGTCAGTGAGCACGTGAAGGTTCGTCCCGCTCATAACCAGGTGCTGAATCGAGCCGTACAAACGACGACTCCACAACGCTCGGCCCGTGGCGATATCGAAATGTGCCACGATCCCGTCGTCGAACCCTACAAACAACGTATTCGCGGGACCCCGCAAAATTACGGACGAAACATGCGTTGGAAGAGCTCGGGTGTCCATGCGCAAAAACTGGGCGCTACCCGCAGGACGCACATAGATCTCGCCAGTGATCGAAGTCACAACGAGCGCTTGCGCATCGTCCCAGATCTGCGCAGCGCGCGTCGGGCTCGGGATTGACCGCATGACCGCACCATCGAGGGACCGCCATTGAATCTCTGCATCCGTCGCGACGAGCAGCGCCTCGCCCGGGGTCGTGGAAGTGTCACTCGCCCGCCCAACTGCCCTCACCCCGTCGCCCCACGTGCGCTCTTCGAGCTGCGATGTGAGCCGAACGTGGACGCGAGACTGCTGCAGGACAACGCAGCCGCGATCAAGCGCAACGGGGCGCCGGTCTTCAGGATTGCTCATCACAAATCTCTCTGAATTCTCAGCTAGATCCCAATGCTCTACGTGATGGTTGTTGTGGGTCAGACAGGCAGTCCCGCTGGGTGACTGCACCAAGTCGCGGGTCGATTGCTCGATGCGTTGTGTTGCTCCTGCGCTGATCAGTGAGCGGGCCCCTTGGTCGTTGAAGTCTCGCCAACCACGGTTCGAAAACCAGCGAAGCGGTTGCGCCAAAACTGCAGGTGCACGCCAGATAGGCATCGTGGTGCCGACGTCCCAGAGGCGGACGGTTCCGTCATCGCTTGCGGACAAGAGCAGGCGATCATCGTGCGAAAAATGTACGTGGTTCACCTCTTTTGAAGCGCGGTGCCCCCAGAAGTACCTCGGCTCAGCAATCGCCCCACCGGCCGCCGAATCCCACGCGACCACCGCCACAACGCCCGCATCACAGCCCACAGCCACTCGTCGAGAGTCGTGCGAAAAATCAGTCCAAAACGCCAACTCTTTCAAGTGAACCGAGCGACTTGTGCTGCTCGTAAGGTCATGGAGCACGAGGCTGTCATGCGCCCCAGCCGCCACTCGCGTGTTGTCCGGGCTCCAAGAGACTCCTGTGCCGCGGGCCGGCAGAGCAACCTCGCGAACCAACGAGCGAGTCGTGAGGTCCCAAATCTGAAAGCTGTGGTTAGACGACACGCCCGTAAGCAACCGCTGCTCATCGGTTGACCAATGCACTTCATTCGACACACTAAGTTGGACGTTAAGCGCGGGAAGCGTTGCAAACGCACCCACAGACCACAAACCAATCTCAGCAGAGGCGCCACTTGCTGCGAGGATTTGATTGCTGGGCGAAAACTCAAGCCCAAATGGCCACGTCTCTCCCGACACGATCCGGTGTCGCTCAACGCGATGCCGGTGTCGCACGGTCAGCACTCCCGTGGTCTGCCCAAACGCCTCCCACTGATCGTCCGCGCTAAGAGCAACCGATGCGATGGGAGCTTCGCCTCGCTCGATAAGCGTCGCTCCTGATGGGTCATTCACCGGAATACGCACGAAGTTGGGTCCTGCGCCGGCGACGATGGTGAGATCGTCCCTCGCAAACTGCGACCCAATGACGCCCTCACCGCCCCAGTGTGCAACGAGAGGTTCGGGAGGCTCAATACGAAGTAGCTTCACTTTGGCGGTCCCCAAATTGGCAGTCCCAAATGTGTCGCCAGCATCGGTCATTGTGCGCAAAAACTCTCCGCCCTCCAGTGGCAAAACTTGCTCCGGCGCGCTCGCTCCAAAGCGCCACACTTCAGCCAGCTGCCTTTGGCGCCGAGTCAGCATGAAGCGCTCACCCTGATGAGCCGTGATCAACCGATCAACAGGCGCGTTGTCCGCCGCCACCCTTCGCTCGCGACCGGTTGAAAGCTCGTGCTCGATGAGGGCGTTTCCGTCGCCGACGAGGACGCGGGTTCCGTCGGGGGAGAAGATTGCTCGGCCGTAGGACTGCTCGCTTAGATGCACCACAGCTACCTCACTCCATGGCGAACGACGGTACACGCGATAGGTCCGGTCCGTGAGAGCCACCCCGACGCAAGAGGACTCGCGATCCATGGCCATCTCACCGGCGGTTGGTGCTGGTACTGCGTGGTGCGAGATCGTCTTGGCGTGGACGTCAATCTCAGCGATCGCGCTCGCCTCAAGGACTAGCAACGTGCGGCCATCGGCTGAAAACTGGCCATCTTCAAGCATTGTCCCGGGAGAAAATCGCATCCACTCCGTGGCGATTTTAGCTGAGAAATTCCAGCGATAAATCGCCGAACGTCCGGCGGTCCACAACGTCGACGGATCGCTCATCGCGAAGGCGAACACCTCGTCGGGGTGGCCAAACATCCACTCAGCGCGTCCCGTTCGGGTGTCAATCATTTGGATGCGTCCAGACTCAACACCACTCGCGATGTACGGTGTTCTAGCAATGGCGAACAAGTTAGGCGCAGCAGGACGTGAGACCACCCAGCGGGTCTGCTCTTGTTGACTTTGTGCCAACAACGCTCGGGCGCGAAGCGAGTCAAACTGGGCGAGCGAGGCCCTCACGAGCGCCGCCGCCTTGCCGCCCTCGTGATTTTGCAAGGCGGCGTCTGCGGCCTCCAGCAGGACATCGGCGCTTAAACGCTCTGCGTGGCCCCTCGCGAGCTCTGCGCGGCCCTTCTCGCGAGAGATCAAAAGGGCCGAAACGGTCGCGCCCGTCGCTCCGAGTACCAATGTCCCAATCACGCCCGCAACTAGGGCTCGTCGCCTGCGCTTTTCAAGCTTCTCGCGTACGCTACCCGCGTTGAGAAAATCCCTCACGAGGTCCGTCAGATCCGCGCGTTGTCGGAGCAGGACACGACGTGCGTCGTGAAGCGCAGGCCCAGTCCACACGTCCGCCGGAGCTCGTCCTTGGCGGTGCCATCGTTCGGCCGCGGGCTGCACCTCTGCGAGGACCGAGAGTTCATCGCGTCCCTCATCCATCCAGCGCTGCAGCTGACTCCATCGCCGAATGAGAGCCTCGTGCACCAGCTCAACCGCGTTGTCATCGCCGACACCC
>JANNCG010000604.1:0-10270 GCA_031386385.1 Myxococcales bacterium | reverse complement strand
GTACGACACATCGTCGATCGCAAGCACCACAGTTGTTAAGATCGCTCTGCAGGTTCGCGTCGCAAGTTGGCACATCCGCGTTGGGGCGATCATCGATGCTTGGGACATCCGCGTTGGGGCGATCATCCAGCATGGTCACGTCGCTCCCAACCGGATCCGGTCGGTCGACTGGTGGGTCTGGCCGGTCCATCGCAACGATGTCGTTTTGCGCTACGGAGCTGTCTCCCACAACAACGATTTGCTCAGGAAAAGTGCAGGCACTTACGATGCCGAAGCCAACTGTTGCGAGACAAACACGACGACGCAGAATGTTGTGATTTCTCATCCGCTTAAAACCTTCCCTGCACGGTTAGCCCGTTGAATCCATCTGCACCCAAGGCCAAGTTGGGCGACACGGCAAACGCCGCCCGATTGCGGCTACCACCGCTGACGACACCAGCCACTAGCCAAACAGCCCCGCCCACCAACAACGCGCTGCCAGCGACCAGAGTGACGTTGACCAGCGTCGTGTACGTTCGACCGTTCTCAGCACGCATAGCGTCTTCTTGCGTTGGGCACTCAAGGACGCTTCCTCGCACGGCGCATGTTCCTATCGCGCCCGAGCGCAGCGTCGCAAAAACAGGAACCAACCCCATACTCAACACCCCCGCTCCGATCACCACAACTGACCCGACAGAAACCCCACCCGACGAAGGTGGCGGACTCAGAACCGCGACCGCAGTTGCCCTCGCGACAGTCTGTGACTGTTGCATATTGGTCGCTGGATTTGCAGCTGAAACTGCAACTAAACTCGCTGGGTCCACCGGCTGAAGCGTGAAATTTTCGCGCGCGTTTTGCTCCGCCACAACCAACACACTGCGCCGCTGTGTCGCAAATCCCTCTGCGCGAATTTCAACCATCACGGTTCCGGCAGCCACGCGCACTGGATGGGGTCGCGGGAGCGGTCCCACTCGATGGCCGTCAACCCAGAGCTCAGCGTTTGCGCTTGGACACCGAACATCCAACATCCCAAGGCGCCGGCTGATCTGCTGCAACGCTCCCTCCAGCGCCTGTTGATTGCGGCCGACCCAAGGGTCCGCAGTGAGCTGCAGCGCAGCCCGCAAGTGCTCGTCTGCGTGGACCCAGTCGCCGACTGCCTGCTCCGCAAGCGCCATCTGTGCCAGCGCTCTCGGTGCGCTTGAGCGCTCGTACGCTTGGCGAAACAATACAAGCGCGCCGTCATCGTCCCCCGCCTGACGCCGTTGCACACCTTGCTCGATCAGCGAGTCGCTCTGCGCGTCCGCCGTTTGGGCCATGACAATACGGGGCAAAATGCCCGTGACCACAAAAACCCCAGCAAGACACCAGTGTCTGCATTTCCTGTGCATAATTCTAAAACTCATCCGCTCTTGGGGGTGACATTAACCTTATTTTCCTCTAACCAGTGAGCTACTTTTCGTTTTGGTTGAAGGTTTCAAAACAAATGCAAACTTCCGGATCTTTGTTTCGAGTTTTGGTCGCGACGGACTTAAGTGAATGCTCTCAACACGCCGTCCGTGCAGCGTTGATGGTCGCTGAGCGGACCCCCTCCGCGGAGCTTGTGATCCTGCATGTGATGGATTCAAGCGAGCCTGCTGGGCACGTTGAGGCGATCGAAGAGAAGGAGAAAATGGGCACGACACTGGTCGACGAAGTCACGACGCTTCGCGCGGGAGTGGCAATTCCGAGCCACGTGCGGGTGCACTATCACGTGGTCCGTGGCACAGCAGCACACACGATTGTGGCCGAAGCGGCGTCGCACCAGTCCGACCTCGTCGTGGTCGGGACACACGGACGCCGAGGGATCGAGCGGATGGTTCTCGGGAGCGTCGCCGAGATGGTGGTTCGGTTAAGCCCCTGCTCGGTGCTAACTATAAAACAAAAATCAGCGTAGCCCACAAGCTCTGCTAGAGTCCCCCCCTCCACATGCCGCTGAACCTCTCAAAGCGACTCGACGCTGTAGTTCCCTCTGCCACTTTGGCCATCAATGCACGTGCCCAGGCGCTCAGGGCGCAGGGGATTGATGTGATCTCATTCGGTGCTGGCGAGCCCGATTTCGACACACCCGCCAACGTACGCGAGGCCGCAAAGACGGCAATTGACCAGGGAAAAACCAGGTACACCGCCGTCTCAGGCATCGTCGAGCTTCGTCGAGCCATCGCAAAACAGCACGAAGCTGAGCGAGGCGTCTCGATCGGCGCCGAAAACGTTGTCGTCTCTGTTGGTGCAAAGAGCGCGCTCTTTAACTTCGCTCTCGCGGCGCTTGAGCCCGGCGACGAGGTGATCATCCCCGCGCCCTACTGGGTTAGCTATCCCGAGCAAGTTCGTATCGCTGGCGCGACGCCTGTCCACATCTCAAGCCGTCTCGAAAACGGCTGGAAAATCACAGCTGAACAACTCAGCAACGCGATCACCAGCAAGACCAAGGCGGTCATCTTTAACTCCCCCAGCAACCCCACCGGAGCGGCGTACACCACGCATGAGCTTCAGGCGTTTGCAGCGGTCCTAAAGAACGCAGATTGTTGGATTGTCTGCGACGAGATCTATGGCCGTCTTGTTTATGACGGATTCGAAAACAAGTCGCTCTTGGCGATGGATTCGTCCCTCGCCGAGCGTACGGTTATCATTGACGGTGTCTCTAAAACTTACGCCATGACGGGCTGGCGGATCGGCTGGAGTATCGCGCCCGTTGGGCTCTCGAAGGCGATGGACACAATCCAAGGTCAAGGGACCTCAAGCGCCACAACGATTAGTCAGTACGCTGCGCTTGAGGCACTTAACGGGCCAGCGAGTGACCTCGCGACGATGTGTGAGATCTTTGCCGAGCGTCGCAACGCGCTTGTCAGCGGGCTTCGTGCGTTGCCGGGTAGCGTGCGCTGTGCCATGCCAGAGGGAGCGTTTTATGCATTCTGCGATGTTCGCGGTTGGCTTGGAAAACACGCCGGAGATCGCGTGCTCGAGACCGACGACGATGTGGCGCGATGGCTCCTTGATGCTGCACGTGTGGCCGTTGTTCCGGGGGGAGCGTTTGGCGCACCAGGGCACCTTCGATTGAGCTACGCGGTGGCACTGGGACAAATCGCCGAAGCGCTTGATCGCATTCGGGCAGCGGTCGATGGTCTTCACTCGTAATCACGATTGACTGAGTTCAAGTCATGCTTCGCGTTGCACTTATCTCTGTCGCCCTCGCTTCAATCGGCACACTTGTCAGTGAGTGCGAGGGGCTGAGCGCAGATTTTCAAGAGCCTCGTACACCGAGACGAAGGCGCAATTCTCCTCGCGAAACGACGAATCCTCCGACACCGCAGCAGCCAGGATTTGCGCCGAACCCTAGTTTTCCGGGGCCGTCGGTCAACGCATTTCCGGTCCCAACTCCGGTCCCAAACCGGTTTCCAAGCGGCACTGGCGGCGGAGCTTCAAGCGTGGTGGGCGGACGGCGACTGCAGCTCAACAACAACGACCCCGAGCAGCTCACAGAGGTCAACCACACTCTCGACTTAATCGAGCACAACGGGCCTTTTCCCTTCGGTCAAGACGGAGTCATTTTTCAAAATCGCGAGAACCGACTGCCCTCACACGAGCGCGGCTATTATCACGAATACACTGTTGTCACCCCAGGACTTACCCACCGCGGCGCACGCAGAATCATCACGGGAACGTACCCCGAGACCTGGTACACAAACGACCACTACCGATCGTTTTTCGTGATTGATCCCAGGCATTACGGGCCCTAGCTACCGAAGCTGAAGATCCACCTGAGCCGCGAAGTTACTAAAGCAAACAGGCTCACAGCCTGGACCGTTTGGTTGCTGTCGAACGTACATGGGAGCGGCTTCAAATCGCGTCGGTGGTCCATCAGGCACCGAGACGACAAACCCAAGAAGGGAGTCGGCGCCGGTGACCTCGAAAACACCAGGAGCACGGAGTCGGCAGTTCATGCTCATCCCTCCGCCCATGGCGCCCACACACGTCGCGATTGCGCGATTGCTGCGATCGGTCACAACAAAACTCACATCGGAGGTCGGGCCGCCACGCAGACTCAACACACGAACCACCGTGAGGTCCGAGCAACCAATGAGCGCACAGGGTCGGCCGTTGTTCGGTCCAGGATCGCGGTTTAACGGTCCGATTCCTGAGTCGCCGCTGACACCTCCGTCTGGCCCCCGCGGCGTCGGCAAGGGAGCGGGTCCAAGCGGCGTTGAGGCACCGCATGCAGTGGCGGACAGCGCGAACATCAGTGAACAAAATTGCAGTGTATATCGCGAGAGCGGAGGATACTTCATGGGACTTGATTCTATGGATTATCGACGCTTGGTCGCAGCTTTGCGTGCAGGCTTTGTTGGATGCACCCCCGAGATACTTTTGGCTTTGCTATGCGCCGTCGCAGCGGGCGGAACAATCGTGCGAGATCCCTTAGCGGATTCAATCACAGACTCGAGCAACTTCGGCGAGGCTGCGGGCTTTGCGGTCGAGCTTGCGACAACGCTCTCAGTCACCGCAGGGACGAGGGCCTTTGCCAGCCGCTCGGTCTCCAAGAGCCAGTCCGGTTCGCTGATCCCCCAGCGTTCTGCGGCAAGCGTTGTGTTCTCGCCCGCTTGCTCAAACACCGCGCGCATGGCGTCCCGAGCAAACGCATCGGCCAACCGCTGACGCGCAGCGACAGGGTCGAGGGCCTTTGGTTTAGCGTTGAGCGGAAACAACAGCGCGGCTCTCGCCCGTTCAATCCCCGCGCGGGGCAATTGGGGGCGCGCAATGGCATCTGCGGCGAGCGCCCTGGTGACGAAATTTTTCAGTTCGGTCACATTCTGCGGATATTTTCGCTCACGCGCGTGAGGAATCTCCTCATCCGAGAGACCCGCGACAACCCCACACTGCTCACGTACAAAATGATCGATCAATGTGCTCACGTCATCGAGTCGATCACGCAGCGCGGGGAGCGTGATCCGAACGGCCGCGACATGACTGAGCAGCTCGATCCGCGTGCGTCCCTCTGAGGGGTTTGCAACAAAACCCAAATCACTCGTCGCCAAGATGCGCAGATCAATGCTGCCGTCTTCACGGCGCTGATAAAGGTCGAGCAAATCGCCCCACAATGATTTGGGCGCACGATCAATGTGCTCAATCAAGAGCGTAAACGAATCGGTCCGCTGGGCGAGAGAGGTCACCGTCGTGCGATCGATCATCGGCGAAGAAAAATCCAAGACAAACATCGGGGTGGCCGCAAACCGCGACGCGTTGTGAATGGCTCGGGCGAGCGTGCTTCGTCCCGTCCCAACCTCACCATCAATCAACAACGCTGTGTCCGTCGGCGCGACCCGCTCAAGTGTCGCAAACAGCGCGCGCATGACTGTGGTCCGTCCAACAATGGGCCCAAACTTCACGCGATCCGAGAGCGCATGCGGGACCAGCACGTCTGCGGCCAAAAGCTGCACGGTGCTTTTGCCTAGAACGATCTCACTTCCCGCAGGAAGCACCTGGTTTTTGACAGGGATTCCGTTAAACGTTGTGCCACCCTCCGCACCAAGATCACGGACGCGAACCCCTCCGGCGACGAGCGCGATCTCGAGGTGGTATTTTCCGATGGACGAGTCCCGCATCACCAGATCGTTATCTGCGTGGCTGCCGACCAACAGCGTTCCGGCGTCGAGGACGGACTCGCGGCCGCGATCGGGCCCACTCGTGACACGGGCTCTGACCCGACGAATGTGCAGCTGACCCTTATCGTCAGTGACCAAAACACCCGTCAGGGCAGCGATTTTCGCTGAAATCGACGGTGGGCGCACTGAGCCCGTCCCGCTTGAGACCGCGAAATCCGGTTCACCATCGAGTGCCTTATTCACCATGTGCGACCTGCGACGAGTGCTGCTTCGAAAGAGAGGATAGCGGTCGAAGGTACACACTGCTAGGGTGAAATCAAAGATGGATCCGAAAAGCGTGCGCGATGTTCTTGAAGGTATTCGGTCTGGCACTCAAACAGTTGACGAAGCGCTGCACCAGTTGCGCCACCTTCCGTTCGAAGACCTAGGCTACGCACGTGTTGATCACCATCGAGCACTGCGACAGGGATTTGCAGAAGTGGTGCTTGGACAGTGGAAAACAGTTGCGCAGATTGTGGGAATTTGCAGGTCCATTCATCAACGCTCGCAGAACATTTTGGTCACACGCGTCGATCCAGAGAAGGCGCAACAGATTCGGCAAGAGTTTAGCGAGCTTGAATACAATCCTTCCGCTAGGACTCTGAAACTTGTCAACCAACCTATTACGCCCATCAAGTCACGCCCCATCGCGATTGTGACCGCCGGGACCGCTGATGTCCCGGTCGCGGACGAAGCCGCGGTGACCGCAGAAATGCTGGGCAATACCGTGATTCGCATCACCGATGTCGGCGTGGCCGGGATTCACCGCGTGCTCGACGCGCGCAACACACTCGATCAAGCCGGCGTCGTGATCGTCGTTGCGGGGATGGACGGAGCCTTGCCAAGCGTCATCGGGGGATTGGTCTCACGCCCAGTCATCGCGGTGCCGACCAGCGTGGGGTACGGCGCTTCGTTTCAAGGCGTCGCGGCTCTTCTGACGATGCTGAACTCGTGTGCATCGGGTGTGACCGTCGTGAACATCGACAACGGATTCGGCGCCGCATTTGCTGCCACACAAATCAATCGAATGAGCGCTGAAGCAGCGACGTAGCGCTTCGTGCGTGAGGCAAACTACAGTACCATTTCTCCAACCTCTGATGCCCCACGACGACCCACACAATCCGCACTCTCATTCGCACCCGCACGCGCGGCCCACGGCTCCACACGAGACTCTGCACAACGTAACCAGCCGACTCCGAGCCGTAAAAGGCAAGCTCTCTGAGGGGGCCGGGACGGATCACATACTGCATTTTGACTGCTTTTCTGGCCTCTCTGGCGACATGATTGTGGGCGCGTTGCTCGACCTCGGAGTGCCGCCCGAACCCATTCAAGAAGCTCTTGAAGCACTGCCGATGGATGGCTTCGCAGTGGGTGCTCTGGACGTCGAGATCAGCAGCATGGCCGTGACGAAATTTGTCGTTGAGGTTGCTGGCTCTCCTCCCGATCGACGCTGGAGCGCGATCCGCGCGATGCTTGAGCTCGCTCCACTGAAGCCCAACGTGAAAGAGCGTGCGCTGAAGACCTTTGGACTGCTCGCTGTGGCGGAAGGCAAAATCCACGGAATCTCGCCAGAAGATGTGCACTTTCACGAAGTGGGCGCGATTGACTCAATCGTCGATATTGTTGCGGCGAGCGCCGCGCTTGCTTTTCTCAACGCGACGGTAAGCTGTGCGCCATTGCCGATGGGTCGTGGGTTTGCCAAGACAGCGCACGGGATCATTCCGCTTCCGGCGCCGGCCGTTCTGGAGGTCCTTGACGGCGCTCCGACAAAGTACGCAGGGATTGACGGAGAGCTCGTCACCCCCACCGGTGCGGCGATTATCCGCGCCAACGCGGACAGCTTCAGTGAGTGGCCGCTCATCGCACCCATTCGCACCGGATTTGGCGCAGGAACCAAAACATGGCCCGATCGCCCAAACGTCCTCCGAGTCGTTCTTGGACTGCCCACCACACGAGCGCTCAGCACGCCTAGCACAGAGCAAACCACAGTCACCCTGCTTGAGAGCAACCTCGATGACGTCACGGGCGAGGCCATCGCGCACTGCACCACTGCGCTGCTGCGAGAGGGTGCGCTCGACGCGTGGACCGAGACCATTGTGATGAAAAAATCACGGCCCGCACTCAAGCTCTGCGCACTCTCGTACCGGCGCGATGCCCCGAGGCTCGCCCGAGTGATGCTTCGAGAGAGCACCTCGCTCGGCGTACGATATCGAGATCTACAGCGAATCGAGAGACCGAGAAGGATCGTCTCGGTGCAGACTCAGTGGGGTCCGGTGAGCTGCAAAATTGCTGACGGAGATGGACTGCCTACAGTCGCAAAACCCGAAGACGCGGACATCGCACTTGTCGCAGAGCGCGAAAAAATCCCAGCGAAAGTGGTCCGAGACACGACCATGATTGCGCTTATGAAGCTCCTTGAGCAATGAGCCCTAAAACGTTTGGACCCGTGAACCCATGAGCCTCGCAGCTGCTCCGATTTTGTTTATCGACGACGACTCGGTCACGCGACACATCCTTCACGACTATCTCGCGCGCGCTGGATACACCGCCATCGCGACGTGCAGTGGTGAGGAGGCTCTTGAGCGGCTTCAAACTCTTGTCCCGGCGCTGATCCTGCTCGATCTGATCCTGCCCGGAATAGACGGGTACGACCTGCTGCGAAAATTTCGTGCAGATCCGACACTTCAAGACGTCCCTGTCGTTGTGTTGACAGCGCTTGAAGGAGATCGAGAGGTCGAGCAAGCTTTTGAAGCCGGCGCCGATGATTTTCTTCGCAAACCCTTTCGTCAGTCCGAGCTCATAGCGCGCATCGCAAGTCAGCTTCGCATGCAAAGCTACCTTGATGAGCTCGCGAAGAAAGAGCGCGACGCTGCGGTGCTTGTTGAGCTGACCCATTCGCTGGCCTCTGCGCTCGATCTGCGTGACGTGCTGCACTCAGCGGTGAAACAGATCGCAGAAACAGTGCTGGTTGATCGTTGCTCAATCATCGTTGTTCGCGAGGGAAATACCAGAGGAATTGTCGTCGCAGCCAGCGACAATCCATCGGTTCAAAACCTGTCCATCGAGCTCGACAAATACCCCGAGCTGCGGACGGTATTGCAAACTCGGCAGGCGCTCACGATCGACGACTCTGCGACGCATCCGCTGTTTGACACCGTGCGAGACCGAACCAAATACAACTCACTGACGTTGTTGCCCATCGCATTTGAAGACCGAGCGCTGGGTGTCTTGTTCTTGCGCTCACATCACGCACGGGGTCCGCTCAACGAGAGAGAGCTTTCGTTTTGTCGCATTGCGTCCAACGCGATGGCCGTAGCCCTGCGCAACGCCCGCGTGATGCAGCAACTGAGAGATGAGAGCCTCGCGCTTGATTCGCGCGCAGAGGCCGCCGAGAAGTTGGTGAAAAATCTCGAGAGGTATCACGGTTTGTTTCGCTCGGCCGCAGAGGGGATCTTGGTGATCGATGGCGAGGGAGTGGTGCGGTTCGTCAACCCACACGGCGCTGCAATTTTTGGGGACGCCCAAGAAATGCTCGTAGGCCGCTCGCTGTACTCACGGGTGCAGCAAGAAGACATCGCGACGGTGCAAACGGCGGCGAACGCCGCTAAGACTGGAGAGCGCACGGCTTTTGATCTAGAGATCCAACGGCCCGTTGGAGACAAGGTGACCATCTCAGTGGCGCTCTCGCAGCTTGATGACGACCAAGACGCCATGGTGTGCACTTTTCGCGACGTCTCGATGGACCGAGCAAACGCGATTGATCTGCAAAGGACTAGAGATTTTCTCTCGGCGCTGATCGAATCGACCCCCGACGCGATCGTGGCTGCTGATCGATACGGAAAAATTCTCGTCTGGAATCGCGCCGCAGAACGGATCTGCAATCTCAGCCGCGATCAAGTCGTCAACAAGATGAACATTGGGGCCATGTATCCAGCCGGTGTGGCTCAAGAAATCATGCGTCGGTTGCGTGAAGCGGACAGAGGAGAGACGTCTGTTCGGCTCGAAAACTTTCGGACAGAGCTGTGTACTCCGTCAGGAGAGAGCATCCCGATTCATCTCTCTGCGGCGATCGTGCGCGACGGTGAAAACGAAGCAGGCACCGTTGGGATCTTCAGCGATCTTCGTGACCGATTGAACATGGAGCACCGACTCGCGCAGGCCCAACAGCAGCTCAAGTTATCCGAGAAACAGGCACTCGTCGCGCAATTAGCAGGCACCGCGGCTCACGAGCTCAACCAGCCGCTCACCTCCATCATGGGCTACGCAGAGCTGATGAAGCGGCGCATCGCGGCGGACTCACCCGCGATGAAAGCGGCCACCGTGATCATCCAAGAGGCAGAACGGATGGCCGACATCGTCCGCAAGCTCGGCAACATGTCGCGTCTCGACACCAAGCCATACGTGGGCGACACCGAGATTTTTGATCTTGATAAAGCTAGTGGCGGCGGTGATACAAGCAGGTAGTCCTCGTTGATTCGCCGTCGCCGTATTGACGGATTTGTGAGGCTTTTTGGCGGTGAATCGCTACAGCGTCTCACCGTCATGCCGTCGCAAATCCCGTTGGTTTTCTAGAAGTCCATGTCGCCGTGGCCGTGTCCGCCACCGCCGCCGCCAGC
>JANNCG010000496.1:0-3943 GCA_031386385.1 Myxococcales bacterium | reverse complement strand
GCGCTTCGGCGAAAAGACCGACATAGAATTCGACATTCTCGATTGACCCATAAAGCGCCTTCAGCTTCGCTGCGTGGTAGGTGGCGTCTCAACGGTCGTCACCGAAGTCGCAATCGTGAAGCAATTTGAGCCGTGGATGTTGGCTGAATGAGCTCAAGTCCCGTGGCACAATCGAGCGGCGCAAAGCGGTCTCGGATGGATGGACGGCGCTTTGCGCTTGGGTTTATTTCTCTCATGCTGCTGATTTTGGCCGTGGCATTTGGGCTGCGGGCCAAGCGCATCCACGACTGGAACGCAGCAGGCGGCGGTCGTGTTGTCGAGGGAGTCACGCTCCCGGTGGTCCATCGGTGAATCTGCGCTTGACGAAATGAGCTACAGCGGGGACTCTCACGGGGATGAGTTCTCTTAGGTTCCGTTCAGGTCCATTGGGTGCCGCGCGCACGTTTATGCTGGTGGCGATTCCGGCGTTGATTTTGGCTCGATGTGGGATTTGGCCGAGCTTTCCCGATGAGCTTTTGTCGGGGGACGGTGGTGTGCCGACCGGTGACGTTCGCGCAGACGGCGATGCGACCAGCGATGTGCGCACCGATGTGGTGCCGAGTGAAGGCGGCTTCAGCGACGTCCCGAGTGACTCACGCGACGCCTCAGCAACAGACGTCCCTGCCGCAACGTGGAATGGCTTTCGAGCCTGCCCAATGCCCGGTATGGGACCTTTTGCGCTTGAGCCGGCTTTTGCGCCAGACGCAGGGGTGTTTAACCCACGTAATACCGCAAGAGATCTCACTTTTGATGGCGCCGGTCGAATGATCGTGGCGGCACGGGATCCGGGCACTAACGGCACGCTCTACAGCGTGAACTCCGATGGCCGCGAGACGACTCTGTACGCGAGCGCCTCGTCGCTGATCTCAGCGGTAAGATTTTTTGATAATGGAGATATTATAGTTGCCGGGACCTATGGCGTCGGGATGCCAGCGAGTCTCGTCCCGGGAGTCAGTGTTCTTAACCCCATGGGGATGGTTCAGGGGCGCTTTCAGTTTATGGGAGCCCTTGGCTATCCGTGGGCGATCGCGGTCAACAGCAATGGATCCGTTGTGGTCTCGGATTTTCAAACCAACGGTCTAGCGTTCTTCGCCAATCGGATGGTGATGGCCGCGATGCCAACCTCGATCACTGCCGACACGGGGCTTAACAACCCACGCTCGCTGGCGTTCTCGGCAGACTATCGCAAGCTGTATGTTGCTTCGGACATTATGGCCGGGACGATCACCGAGTTTGACGTCGATGCCATGGGTCTGCCCACGACGATGGGCCGCCGGGTTTATGCAATGGGCCTGACTTTTCCTCGTGGAATGGCGTTTGACGAGTGCGGCAACCTTTACGTCGCCGACTCCGCCGGAGCGAATGGTCGCATTGCGCGAATCCAAGCCCGCACAGGCGTCGTTGAGACACTTGTGAACTTTCCGGTGCCGATGGGCGCGATGGGAAGTGATGCGCGCAGTATCGCGTTTGGCGCTGGCGCTGGGTTTAGCGACACATCCCTCTACATCGCCAACGCACGCGAAGCCGTGATGCAAAAAGTTGATGTCGGCGTTCGCGGTCAAGCGATCCCCCGACCTAACATGTGATTTTCACAGCGTGCGCCCAACCGCTGCGCTGTTTGCGCAGCACGCAACGCAACCCCATAGCCTGGCACCGTAAGAACCATCGTGGACGAATCAAACCCCAACGAACCATCAACCGTTGCCGAGCCTGAAGCTTCAACAACAGAAGAATCCTCCCTGTTAGACGAAGATCTTGCGAGCGACGACGGCCGTTCTCCTGAGAGCCCTACACACAGCGGACAGATGCTCATCGCTTCGTCGGCGAGTGACGATGAGGCGAGCGCGGCGGTTAGCGCACCGATAAGCGAGGCCCCCGAAGCTGCAGCGGTGACTCCCACCCGGCGAACTGTCGCGAAGCCGAGTGGTCTCAAAGAGTTCTTTTTGCTCAGCAGCGCAGAAGACGCTGAAGCGGGATTGGGCAGTCAATCTGCTGATTTTCGCCGTACTTTTCAGCGCGCTGAGCGCCGTGCTGAGGCGGCTGTCTCACTGTGGAACGCGGGGATCTACCCAGAGGCCTACGGGTTGCTCGCAAGCGCGTGCGAATCGCTTCGTGAGATTGGCGAGCAGCACCCTTCGCTTATTCCGTTGATGGGCTCACTGGATTCACTGCAGATGTCGGCTTCGCCCGAGTCGCTTGAGGACGAGGTCCGCCCCGACGTGCAGCGCCAGTTTGACGAGCGCCGCGAACAGGTCACTACGATCGTGGGCGCATTGCGCTCAGTTTCGTTGGGAAAATCCAAGCGAAACTGGATTCGCACGCAGCGGTTGGTGGTCTCGATGCTCTTTGCTCTTGCGCTCGGAAGCGGCATCGGAAAGTTCATCAACCGGGTCACGCTGACCGCCACTGCGCCGGTGAGTTATAACCTCATTCAGTATCCCCCAAAGCACGTGGCGGACGCGGACTACTCGACTAACTGGCTGCTCACCGATGGGACCGCAGGCTGGGTTGAGGTGGCGTTTCGAAAGCGCAACGTCAACGCCGTGAGGTTGTTCAACGTTCGTGGGCTGGTGCGCTACGGTGCTGCGGACAGCAACGTTGAGTTTTATTTAAACGGTCGCGTGGTTCGCACAATCCCTGTGAATATGCGGCCAACTGTGAACACTCTTGAGCCGGCCCGAGTGCCATTTACCGGACGAATTCAAGCCGACAAGATCAGGGTTAACATCCAGACCTATCATGATCTTGGCGGAGGACTTGCAGAGATCGAAGTGGAGTGATGGACGCGCGGTCGTTGCTGCAGTCAGCCCGACAATCAGTCCGAGCAGCCTGGCGTCTGTGCAAGCCGACGCTAACGGCTGGCTTTGAGAGCAGTGTTCCGCCGATGCCGACGAGACCAAACTGGTGGACTTTCACCCTATGGGCGACGCTTCAGGTTGTTGCCATCGCAGTGCTCGTTCGTGTGGTTCGTGAACACGTGAAACCGATGTTTAAGATCAGCGCCGGTGCAGCGCTTCCGGCTGCAACCTCGACAACTCGGTATGGACTGACCGAAGAGCAACGGCGGGCGATTTTTCAGGAGCTCGCGATCAACGAGCGCGCCGAGCGCCGCCGAGCCATTGAACAAAATACCTGGGCGGGCCACGCGTGGTCGCGCGACGATGACCTGGGATACGTGCAGCGCACGAGGGTGCGCGAGTTGGCTGCACAGCACAACCTATCGGCCTCGCAAGTGTACCTGGTGCTCGAAGAGGGCATTCGCTCCCATTGGTTGGGGCCCGACGGACAGGCACTTCCAGCCACCAGCGCGCCCATCTCGTTGAGGCACGAATGATGGACCATCTCTTTCGTCCTGCGGAGTCAGGCGGCGACAACCAGCCCTTCGGCCAGCGCTTGGCTTTGTTTCGTTGGACCGACGCGGTGTTGAGCGCTGTGTGGCTTCGGCTTGCACTGTGGACGTACGCGCTCGCGATGTTTTTTCCGGGGCTGCTCGCCACTGGGACAGCACAGAACGTGGTCGAGTACATGGACGATCACCAGTTTCACGCCTGGGAGATGTCTAACCGGATCACGGTTATGGATTTTCACCAGCTCCCAGTGTGGAACCCGTTCTGGTGCGGCGGTACGCTCGGAATCGCTGCGCCCGAGGACTCTTTCTTTGCTCCCGACACGCTCTTGCGACTCGCGTTTGGCGTGAGTTTGGGCAGGCAACTGGCTGTGATCCTCGCGATCGTACTGGCGATGGAAGGGACTTACCGCGTCGCACGCGTTTGGCGCTGTAGCGCCCTGGCAGCGACCTGTGCAGCGGTAACGTTTGGGACCAACTGGTGGTTTATCAACTTTGTGCAGCACGGGTTTTTCAACTTCGTCATGGGTTTCAGCTTAATGCCCTGGGCTCTTTGGG
>JANNCG010000481.1:0-3393 GCA_031386385.1 Myxococcales bacterium | reverse complement strand
ATTGCATCCCGCCGCGGTTCTGGCTGCACCACGGGTCGAGTGCAGGACGGCTGTCGCGACGCTGGGGCGTCGGATTGGCAGGTGATTCACGCGGACATTGACGTGTCGTACCCCCTAGCAGCCAACCACTCACTTGAAGTGAAAGTGGACGGGCGAGTCGAGACTCGGTGGGACGATTTTTTGATCAACGGTGCAGCAAGCCAAGCGGGGTACTACACGTTCTTTCGCGGAGGCATCAACGCGAGCTACTCATACCAAGATCGCCTGCAAATTAGCGGTCTGTTTCGTATTGACACCACCAACGCTTCAAAGTTTATCCCCGGCAGCGACACCACCGGGTTTGACGTGCCCCCGTCCATTTTTCCAGGCGCCGAAATTCGCTGGATGTTCTCACCAGGCAACTCACTTCGTGTCTTCGGCGGTATGACCGCTGGTGGAAGGCTTTGCGCCGGTGGAGTGTGCCGAATTGTTCCGCCGTTTCAGGGAGCGTTAGGCGAACTCATTCTGCGAATTTGATGCTACTTTGGGCGTAGAAAGAAATTTTTATGCGCCCATTGAGCTTGACGATCGCGGTGTTGTGGTCTCGATTTTTGCCTCTTGTTTGTTTACTCGCGGTTGCTCAGGGATGCACCGTTGGCAACTCCATCTTGGGCGGTCCGCTCAACCACTCAATGGACGCCTCAATGACCGACGGACCTCCGTCCACAGGGCAGTGCCGCAACGATAGCGAGTGCCCAGCGGATCAGTTTTGCGATCCCATAACTATGGCATGTGCACCGGGCTGTTCGCGTGACGAAGCTTGTGCAGGCGACACACCACACTGCAACCCCATGACACATACGTGTGTCCCATGCGTGGTGGACATGCACTGTCCCGCCGGGCAAGTCTGCCGCGGAAATCGCTGCGTGATGGGCTGTGCTGCCGGTCAAGCTTGCCCCGGCGGGCTCATGTGCTGTGCTGACGCGTGTGTCGACACGCAGAGCAACTCGGCCAACTGCGGTGGCTGCGGGACCAACTGTACTGTCGCCAACGCTGAGGCCAACTGCACGATGGGTCGGTGCGGCGTGGGTCGCTGCTCGGGTGGGTTTGGCGACTGCGACAACATGCCGGCGAACGGCTGTGAGACTGACCTTCGCACTGCAGTCACAAACTGTGGGCGCTGCGGCAATCCCTGCCCAGTTCCGCCCAACGCGATGGCCACTTGCACGATGGGGATGTGCGGACTTCAATGTCTACCCAACTTCGCGGACTGCAACATGAACCCTGCGGACGGCTGCGAGACAGACCTTCGCGCAAGCGCGACCAACTGCGGTCGCTGTGGAATGGTGTGCACTTCACCTAACGGAAACGCTGCGTGTGTGGGCGGCGCGTGCACCGTTGCGATGTGCTCTCCCGGCTTTGGCGACTGCGACAACATGCCAGCCAACGGCTGTGAGACCAATTTAAATACCACCGTGGGCAGCTGCGGGATGTGCAATCGCGCTTGCCCCATGCCAGCCAACGGTGTTGCAGGATGTGTAGGCGGGATGTGCACCGGAACCTGCAACCCAGGGTTTGCTGATTGCAATCGCAACTTGGTCGATGGATGCGAAGTGAACACCCGCACTGACGCGATGAACTGCGGAAGCTGCGGGCGCGGCTGCAATTTGGCCAACGCTGTGAGTGATTGCGCGGACGGCTCGTGTCGATTGGTGAGATGCAATCCAGGATTTGCTGACTGTGATGGCAACCCACTCAATGGCTGTGAGGTCAACCTTCAGACGTCACTGACGCACTGCGGACGGTGTGGAAATGTTTGCCCCGTTCCAGCGGGAGGCGGGCCAACTTGCATCGCGGGTGTGTGTGGTGTTGGCAACTGTATCCGACCGCTCGCGGACTGCAACATGAACCCAGGGGATGGCTGCGAGGTGAACACCGACATCGACGCGCTCAACTGCGGATCATGCAACTCGCGCTGTGTCGCTGCGCAAAACTCAAGTCCCTTGTGTCGTGGTGCGCAGTGCCTGATCGGCCCATGCAACCCCGGATTTGGCAACTGTGATGGGATTGATCCAAACGGCTGCGAGACCAACATCCAAAATGACGCGCGCAACTGTGGCGCCTGCGGTCGCGTGTGCGGTCCCTTTGCCAACGCGGTAGCCGGTTGTGGGATGAGCAACTGCAATATTGTGAGCTGCAATGCAGGCTTTGCGAACTGCGACAACGTCGTGGCCACCGGCTGCGAGGTGAACATCGGCAACGACGCAAGCAACTGCGGTGGATGTGGCGTCGCCTGTCCTGCGGGTCAAACCTGCAACGGGGGGGCTTGTGGTTGCCCCGCTGGGACGACGCTCTGCAACGGCGCGTGTGTGAACACTCAGAACAACGCCGCCAACTGTGGGATGTGCAACCGCGCTTGTGCGGCCGCGCAGACGTGTGTGGCGGGCAATTGCCAGTGCGCTGCGGGACAGACACTCTGCGGTGCTGCGTGCGTGGATATTCAAACAAGCGCGGGTAATTGTGGCGCGTGTGGGCGTGCTTGTGCGGCGGACCAAGCGTGCGTGATGGGTGCTTGTATCGGGACGGGAGTGCTGCGGTTTACCGCCACTTGGAGTCGCGCGGGGGATGTGGATTTGCATGTGGTTCCGCCGTGTGGGACTGAGATATATTATGTGACGCGCAGCGCGTGTGGCGGATCGCTTGATCGCGATGACACCAGCGGAACCGGCCCCGAGAACGTGTTTTGGATGGCTGGTGCTGCGGTGGGGCAGTACCACGTGTGTGCTTTTCCGTACTCGATCACGGGGCCCACGACGGTGACGATCAACGTGGTGCGCGGTGCGATAACGGTCGCAACTTATATGCGGACCTTTCTCGCGAGCTCAGGCAACGGGGTGTGTAGCCCTGCATCGCCAGCTTTTCTCGGCACATACACGTACTAAGAGGCTCTCATGACGACACGATACTTTTTTCGCTCGCTCATCGCCTCGCTGACGATCGGCACCGCCACTTTGCTCACAAGCCATACTGCCGACGCGCAGGTGCTTCATCGGTTTGCACTTCGGGGCGAGCTCGGAGCGGGGACGATGCTGAGCGAGCATCAGCGAAGGGTGCTCGGGTTCGATACGTTTCACCTGCAATTTTCTGGTCGAATCGCGGTTAACCCGGTGGACTGGTTTTCGGTTCAGTTAAGCGTGGTCAACGGTTTGTTCTTCTCGTCGCAAGCCAACGTGGGCCTCGGGCGCACGCTCAGCATGCAGGGCGGAGTGCGATTTGAGCCCATGATCGGTCGCGTTGGGCGCCCTTGGATCGATGGAAACTTTGGCTTCACCCTGACCGGTAGTGATGACCCGCGGTTTGGCATGGATGCGGGCGTGGGATTTGAGTTTCAAGCCGCACGATGGCTTGCGATTG
>JANNCG010000444.1:0-4250 GCA_031386385.1 Myxococcales bacterium | reverse complement strand
CGATCGTGTGTAAAATATCACGGATTCATCCGCACCCAATGAGCACTCAGAGCGTGAAGCCTTGAGCCATCGAGTCGACGGGTTCCGAAGTAGAGGCCGTCCCGCATGAGTGTGGCTTCGTTGGTGGGCAGAGTGATGGACGTTCGTGAGATCTCACCCACGTGAACATGCGAGGGGTTGAAGAGCCCATCAAACGGAACAAATGCTGCAATTTCAGCTGGATCAAGTCGGTCTCCGTGCGGTGAGAGCCTCCCCCAACCAAGCTCAAGTCCGAGATCTTGCGGCCAGGCTTGCTTGCTTACTAACCACAGCGTGACTTTGCTTGCGCTCGCTGTCAGTGGCTCAATTCTCCACGACGCAATGGCAACGGAGTCGTCGATGTCCAAGTGACGCGCGGTCGTCCACGAATCTGGCTGAAATTGCACGTATCGATCCGTCGCATACCAGCGCGAAGACACGCCTCGCCGCAGCAGCGCGTAGTCGCCGCTGACGAGCACTAGACCATAGCGATCACCAGCGAGGATGTTTCGGACAAGGACCTCTTCGGCGCTTCTCCATCCATCTTGGCTGAGTGCAAATCGACGTCGGTGACCGAGCCGCAGGACCAAGTCATCCGTCGCTCTTGTCCAGTGGTCGAGCCGCTGAATGATTGGGCGATTCGCCACGTGAGCGAGCAGCTCGTCTGGAGCGACGACCATCCCATCCGGCCGAATCTGAGGGGTCAGCTCACGCAGCGAGAGGGTGCGAGAATCTGTGACGAAATGCTGATAATTCCAGTGTCGTGAGAGCGGAGTTGCACCGCTTCGATACTGTGACCCAAGCGAAGCGATCAGCAGCGCGATCGTTGTGATGAGCAGCATTTTGCGACCCGTTGGCCGCACCATTGGACCGCCTAATGGATGTTTGGCATCAATGACGACACCTGCCCCATAGATCGCTGCAACGAATAAAAATGGGACGATCAAGAGCGAATAGTGTGATCTCGGTTGAATCGCCGTGGGCCACGCGGACAAAAAGTTGATCGCTAAAGGAGCAAGCGCAGGGAGCAACCATCGTGGAGCAAGGAGTGGGAGAAACGCGAGGGGAGCCAGTAATCGAGGGAGGTACAGCCATTTTCCTGGTGTTGCGATCATCCCGAGCGTTGCAATCGGATGCGCGATCACTGTTTTTACGATCGCAAAGGGTGTCGATCCAAGGGCGCCGAAGTGCAGACTCATTGAGCCGTTGACTGGTAGGTATTTAGGGGCGATCAAAAATTGATAGATCGCAAAGTACACAAAGGCACAGAGACTAAAAAGCGCGGGAGTCTTTCTTTGCGTCCGAGGCGCGTTTATCGCCCACAACCCCGCCGTCAACGCGGTGACGAGCGCGACATCTTCGCGACAAAACGCAGCAAGTGTGAGCGCGATGAGGGCGCTGCGAGCCTCGCCGCGGTCCCATGCATCCAGGGCATACGCCAGAGGAAACATCGCCAACGCAGAGGGATGAAACTCGTAACTGGCCGCGGTGAAAACGGTGGGGTACAGCAGATAGAGAATCACTGTCGCGTCAGCCGCCCAGGGTGTCCGAAGATGGCGAGCAGCGATTCGGGCCAATGGAATCGCCGCAGCCATCAATGAAACAGCCTGCACGACCAACATCAACGGAACCGCTGGGATCACGCGCGCGATCCATGACAGCGGCCACAGAACTAACGAAGCATGCAGTCCAAACGCGTGCGAGTTGGTCAGTGGTTGGTAGTAGTCCCCGCGGCCAATACCCCAGAGCAATCGGTGATAAAACGCGAGGTCAAATGTCTCATTGTGAAACGTCGCAAATCGTTGATATGCGCAGATGATGGCGACAATGGCGGCAACCAGTGCAATGTTAGATACTCTCGCCCACGGAAAGTCATTCGAGTTGGGATCTTGCACTTGGATTTTCGCCGACATGGCATCGTGCCACAGCGGTAGACTTTGAGCTACGTCAGCTAAGATGAAGTTTAATCGCAACTCGGGTCTGTATGTCATCGTTGATTTGACCGCGCTTGGCCACGCGGACCCGTTTGCGTTTGCGAAGGTCATCTTGGATTCGGCCCCGGTGTTTGCGCTGCAGTTGCGGGCAAAAGACGCTACGGATGCCACCATCTTGGCTGTGGCCGCGAGACTTCGCGAGCTCTGTCAGCGGTACAGCACTTGTTTTGTTCTCAACGACCGACCTGATTTGGCTGTGATTTGCCAAGCAGATGGCGTGCATGTTGGGCAAGAAGACTTGCCATTGCAGAGCGTATCTCGGCTCGCTCCGGGACTTGTTGTTGGTCACTCGACGCACACGCTTGAGCAGCTTGAGCAGTCGCTGTTGCTGCGACCGGACTACCTTGCCTTGGGGCCGATATTTTCAACACAATCGAAGCACAACCCTGACCCCATGGTGGGTCTTGAGTTGTTGCGGCAGGCCGTGATCCGAAGTGATGAAATGAAGATTCCGTTGGTTGCGATTGGGGGAGTCACTCTTGAAAATGCGCGACAGGTTCGTGCCACTGGGGTGAGCTGTGCGGCCGTTATCGGCGGGTTGAGTCAGTTTGCGAATGATGAACCGATGCTTCGATCGCACACTCGGGCCCTCGTCGAGGCGTTATCGGGGTAGACTCTCGCCGTGGACCCCATCATTTTTGGAACGATTGTTTTGGTCGCTACACCAGCAGCAGCGGCGGTGGCTCGGTTTTTTCGTCGACGCAAACAAGATCCAAAGTCTGGCCCAGTGCCTCCCGCGCGGTTGTTGAGCGACCCCCGCGATGCTCAACTTCTGCGTGTCGGAGATGTCGTCACTTATTTGGAAGAGAGCTATTGGCTCGCTGGAGAGCTCTCGCTCAAACGTGAGGGAATGCAGGTGTTGCGACTGTTTCTCGCTCCAGAAAAAGGTGCCGATCGTTGGCTTGCGGTCCTTCGTGATGGACTGAGCGTTTGGATTCTTCAGGCCGATAGCGAGCTGGCGGCGGTGGGATTTCCGGGTGTTGAGCTTCCGTTGGGCGGACGAACGATGCGGCGAACCGAGTTTGGAAACGTCGCGTTGATGCCACAAGGTGAGTGCGAAAAAGAGTGGGAAGGGATGGGTCGGTTTGCCATGTTTCGCGCACACGACACCGTCGCCATCTACATCGAGTCAGCAGTGCGAGGGCGGTTGGCTTTAAAGGGCCGAGAGGTTCCGCGGCAGCTGCTGCAAAAAATGGGGTGAGTCTTAACGTCTTAACTGAGCGCGCGACGACCGCTCTTGTTTTCGAGAAACAATTTGATCGCGCTATCAATGCCGTTTTCGAGCGATTCGGCCATGATGTTATGCACTGCGAGAGACGGACCGCGTAGCGCTTCGTAGTACCGACGACGCTCAGTTGAGTGAATAATCGCAGGTGGAAATCCCGCCCGAAGCAGGACCAAATTCATCGCTAGACGTGCGTGCTTTCCGCTGTTTTTCGTGAACGGATAGATCTGCATGAGCTTGAAATGCAGCTTCGATGCGAGTCGAAGTGCGTTCATTTTTTTCGTCTCGGGCTCTTGGAGCCAATCGCCGAGCTTCTTCATCTCGCTCGCAATTTTGTCCGCCGGAGGGATGTCATGAAAATACAGCCGATGCACAGGCGTATCGCGCCGATACGGTGTTGGATCAGCGGCCGCGGCCGCCGCTTTCGCCGCCTCTTTTGTCTCACGTGCAGACATCTTCGGAGCATCTGGCATGGAGGGTGTTGCGGTAAGCGGAGCACCAGCCAATGTGCTCGAACCCAATCCATCTCCAAACGCCGAGCTTGGTAAGCTGGGGGTAAAGATTGGAATGGGAAGCATCACCGGCGGCGTAATCGACAACGGTGGTGGTGGTGGCAGAGGCGGCGGATCCGGATTGAGAACATCTCGGAGCGTGAGCAATAAGTCCAAGGTGATGGGCTGCTTTTTGCCTTTCGCCGCTTGCTCGCGCACCCAATCAATCGCGGCTTTATGTGCACGAATCTCGTCGTAGGTTGGGACAAGTGACACGTCACTGACCACCTCGCGATCGATAGCGCTCTTGATTTCGTGATAGGTCAACACGACGCCCTCGAGAGAGCTGTCGTGAAAAACCCAAGAAATATCCAAACGTTCTTGAAACTCCGCCAAAGCTTTCTCTTCCATATTGGCGAGAATTTCTTGGAGTTTTTCGAGTTTAGTTATCTTTTGTGTTTAATGTTCTGGTTTGTTATTTTTTGTGGCTGAAAGATCTTCTTTATTTGTTGTTTGTTTTGG
>JANNCG010000319.1:0-2002 GCA_031386385.1 Myxococcales bacterium | reverse complement strand
ACCGGCTCGAGCACCTGCGCCGGTGTTGGCCAAATACGTCCCCACGATGAGATCGGCAAAACCGTCGCCGTTGACATCTCCAACTCCGGCGACGGCGGTGCCAAATTGGTCTCCCGCTGCAACGCCCTCAAGTACGCGCGATGGAGTCATCCCGATTCCGGTCATGCTGCCGTGATACACGCTCGTTGTCCCAGCTTCAGCACGTCCGCCGGGAGACGTCCCGATCGTCCCGACGACAAGATCTCCGAAGCCATCACCGTTCACATCTCCCGCTCCCGCGACGGACCAGCCCAACCGATCGTTGGCCACCGCGCCCTCCAACATGGCGGCAGCAGTGGCAGGGATACCGGTCATGGCGCCGTGATAAATCGCCGCAGTCCCAGCTCGAGCACGTCCGCTGGGCGATGCGGTCGGAGCGGCCACCACGACATCATCAAAACCATCGCCGTTCACATCCAGATGAGGATTTGAACTCGTATCAATACCCCCACTGTTGTCCACTGCAGGAACGTGAAGCAGCCATGTCGGGCTAAAGCTGTCGCCGCTCACCCCTCGGACCATCGCCCTAAGTCGCCAAAACACAACGCTCCGAGCCGGCAAAGGCATCGTGGGACGAGCAAAGGTCCCCAAGGCGCGGACGCTCTCGATGATCCTATTGCAGGCACGATCGCGACATAAATCAAGCATCGCGCCATCGGTTCCAGGTGGCAATATCCAACGAAAAGTGGGTTGCCGCACGGACACATCTCCCAACGACTCCGGAGCGATCTGCTGGGGATACACGCCCGGGGCAGGCCCTGCCGCGTCAACTCCACCATCCCGATAATAATTCTGCAGCTCCGCTCGCTCTACCGGAACGCACAACCCGCTCTCGCCGCACGTCATGCCCATGGCTTCGCAACTGGCCTGTACGGGTCCAACACATTCTGCCGCGAGATAAATTCGCAACAGCAGCCTTCGGCCACGCGCAAACGTGAAGACCGCGCGCTGACGGACCGGCTCTGAAGTCATTCCGCGAAAGACACCTGAGACGCTTAGGGTCACGGGTCTTGACTCGTCGGACGAACTCGGTCGAATCACGAAGTGCCCCGGAAATACAAACATCCCGTCGGTCAGCGACCTAGAAACTTCGGGAAGCGCAGTCCCACCCACGCTGGTGTTCAACCGAACCGTCTCAAGCCCCACCAGCTGTGCACCACGCGCGATCGGAATGTTGGTTTCGACCACGACCCACACTTCTGTCAGTGGACCGACACACGAAAGCAGAATCATTGCCGTGATGCCAGCGAGTATTGAAAGCTTGCTGATCAGTGCCCCGGCGGCCTTTTGCAGGATCATCCCCCCGTATTGTACCGCTTTTGCATTCGCCAGGGGACATCTTTGCAGACCGGCTACGAGCTGAGGGCTTTGTATCGTCGAAAGAGCAGTCGCTCAAACCATACAACCTGTGGCAGAGTGCGCCGCACAATATCTCTTTTGCACACATCTCCCGAAAGGACACCTCCCTCTGTGACCGCTGACCCATCACTCTCTGTCGCCGACGCCGAACTGCACGCGCTCATCCAAGGCGAGACGCAACGGCAGTTTGATAAATTAAGGATGATTCCCAGCGAAAACTACGCTTCGCGCGCAGTGCAAGAGGCGATGGGATCACCGCTCAACAACAAGTACTCCGAGGGGTATCCCCGCAAGCGGTACTACGAAGGCCAGCAGTTTATCGACCCCATTGAAGAGCTCGCGCAGTCTCGCATTCGTGCGCTCTTCGGCGTTGAGCATGCCAACGTACAACCCTACTCGGGCTCGCCCACCAACCTCGCGGCGCTCTTTGCGTTTTGCAAACCCGGAGACCCCATTATGGGTCTGGGACTCCCTGCGGGTGGACATTTGACCCACGGCTGGTGTGTCTCGATCACCGGCGCATACTTCTCAAGCAAGGCGTACGGCGTACGCCGAGACGACCACCTCATCGACATGGAAGACGTAGCCCGTATCGCGGGCGAGC
>JANNCG010000318.1:0-7753 GCA_031386385.1 Myxococcales bacterium | reverse complement strand
GCGCAAAACAAAATCAGCGGGAGGACGGGCTCGATGGGTTGTGGCTCAAATTGCAGAATCGTTCGCAAATGACCGTCCTCAAAAATCCACACCAACGCGCCGAAGCTCGCGGTCAAACTCAGCAGATTCATCAGGACCGCTTTGATCGGAAGAATCACGCTTCCCAGCAGCATGAAGAGCACCAACATCGTCATCCCCATCACCCACGCGATCGCCTTGGGCGCGCGGGACAAGATGTACTGTGTCGTGTCTAAATCCACTGCGGTCTGACCGCACACCAAGACCTCACGCGTGCCTTCACGCGCCCCCGGTGTGGGCATCGCGCGCAGGCGACGAACGATGTCGCGAGCGACATTGCTGTGCGCGTTTTCTCGCGTAACGACCGAAAATGTCACGACGTGCTCGTTGGTGGTAAGCGTGCGAACTTCGTCTAAGAGCGTGGGTCGAAAGCCCTCAGGGAGCCCCCAGAGCGAGACATAATTGTCCACTCCAAGCGTGGGGTCCACGTCCACGAAGCTCTCAACTTTGAGGACGCCAGGGAGCCGGGCGATCGCGCGCGAGTACTGAAAATAGGCACGCACTTGCGCCTCGTCTGTGGGGCTAACGCCTTGACGCAACCGCAACACGACCGTCACCCGATTGGCAGCAAGATCAGGAAAATCGCTCGCTAAACGATCATATCCCCGACGGGCCTCCACCATCGTCGGCAGCACGGTGACGCTCGCAGCCGCCATCTTGAGCCGAAAAAACGGAACACCCGCGGCAATGGTAAACGCCAACGTAGGAATCAACACAAACACCGGGCGCTTCATCACCCAGCCCGCGATCCAGCGCCAAAAATGGCCATCGCCTTGACGGCTCGCAGCGGTTGAGCCCGTCGGCTTGCGGCCAAACGAAAATCGCAGGGCGTTGATGTTGGGCCCCAGTAGCGAGAGCAAGGCGGGGAGAAATGTCAGCGCAAATAGCACCGAAAACGCCACGACCATCGCACCCGCGATCCCCATAGAGGACAGAAATGTCCCGTGAAAAAACAGCAGCCCTGAGAGGCCAATGGCCACCGCGACTCCAGAGAAAGCCACCGCACGACCGGCGGTATTCATCGTGCGCACCAACGCGGTCTCGGTGTCATGCCCCCCCTCTAGCTCATCGCGAAAGCGACTGACGATAAACAGCGCGTAGTCAATCGCCACGCCCAAGCCCACCAGCGACGTGACGTTAAGACTGTACTGCGTCACGTCCATCACACGAGAGCAGAGCATGATCCCAGCCATCCCCGCCAGGACCGCTAGCAGGCCCACTCCGACCGGCAACGCGGCGGCCGCCAGCGAGCCAAATACCAGCAAAAGTACGAGCAACGCCAGCGGAGCAGAGAGCAGCTCGCCGTGCAAAAGGTCCGCCGCGAGGGTCTTGTCGAGGTCCTCTTTGTAGGCCAGGTTTCCGGTGAAAATAAAGTCTAGCTGTGGTGGCGCGCGGACCTGGGCTCGAAGCGCGCGATAGCTCTGCTGCGCCACGCGATCTGTGCCCCGGATGGACACCTGCACCACCATCGAGTGACCGTCTGTCGAGCGGAGCAACCCAGCGACCGTCGGGGATGCATCCAGCGGAGACACCACGCGAAGAACTCGCGCGTCATCGGACAGCATCGTCAGGATCGGCCGCAGGCGCTCACCAAAGGCTGGCTGATCCACTGTGAGGGTCTGAGAGTGCGCGATCAAGACAAACGAGTTGGCCCCCGGACGGCCAAGCTCGGTCTCAAGAATGAGCTGTCCACGATCGGCCTCCGTGAAGGGGATCACTGCGGGCGAAAGTTCACCGCCACGAATGAGAATTACCAGTGAAATCACTAGTGATATAACACTCATCACGATAACTTGAATGCGGTGTCGATGCACATATCGACCCCAGGCAGCGAGCATTGGTTCGTCTCTCGAAGGCGGTGGGTGTGGCTACAGCGCTTCCGCAGCGTCCGTAGCATTCTCGTCAACAAACATCCACATAGCTGCTTGATCGCCCTCGTACACCAGTCGTTCGCCCTGTTTAAATTGAAATTTATAACGACAAAAGATCTTCAGCGACCCCCGACGCATCTGAGCGCAGGTGCAGTCCAAAATGAGCGGCTCTCCGACCTTCGCAATGTTGTGAAAGCGCGCGGAGTTGATCTTTGCCCCATAACCGGTCCAGCCGTCTTTGTGGCGCAGCCCGAGGATGTAGTATGCGTGGACAAAACCTACCATTCCAGTGACGTGCACCATGAGCCCGCCCGCCACGTGCCGAGGGTGTTTCAATGGGTGCACCCGCTGCTCACGGGTTAACGGAAGATCACTGTGCGTGGGCATTTTGCAGCGAACAAAACCCTTCTCTGCGTCAATCGTGAGGATCTCGTCAAAAAAAAGTGCCTCGGGTCCGTAAGGACAATCGCTAAGAAAAGCTGGATCCAGTGCCATGAGGCGCGGGAGGGTACACGCACTTTTGCGAGTTCTCGAAGGTATAAATGACCGCAAAGTTTGCCTACAGTGGATTCGCACTGCATATTTCACACTGCTGCGCGAGGCTTGCTTTGATCGAAGAGTCCAGCCGTGGCTACGGCCAAAGGGACTCTTTTTGCGCGGCAAATTGTGCACTAAAATTGAGTCGGCCTGAGAATAAACTATGAGTCGTGACCGAGCAGTGACCCCCACTTCCAAGGACGGTTCGTTGACGCCTTTTCCTTTTGCAAGCTCGGTGCTTCAAGCGCTCGACGCCGCCGGAGTAGCCCTTGAGCTGTTTGGACCTGACGGGGCGCCGTTGTACGCAAACCATGCGTTTTCGCTGTTAACTGGCGCCACGAGCGTTGCCGAGATTCCTCCATTGGCGGATGCGTTGCGGACGGCCGTTGCCAGCGCGTTGGACGGTATCAAGGTCACCCTTGAGTGCCGCATGAGCGCGCATGGGACGGAGCAAACCCTGCGGGTGCATGTGATTCCGCTAGAGAATACGCCGGATCCCTACGCGTTGGTGTGGTTTGCAGATCGCAGTGACTCCGTGCGAGCGCACGCGGTCGCCCAAGAGCACGCCGAACGCGCATCCCGCGCCGAGCAGTCCAAGGACCAGTTTTTGGCGACGCTGTCTCACGAGCTGCGCACTCCGTTGGCGACGATCCTCGGCTGGACCCAGCTGCTTCGCGGACGGTCTCCAGAGCCGCAGATGCTCGACAACGCGCTCGCAACCATTGACCGGGCCACGAAGCTTCAGGTGCGGCTGATCGACGACATTTTGGTGGCCGCGCGGGTCGTGTCTGGGGCGCTTAGGCTCAATCAACGAGCGGTTAACCTTGGGGACATCGTGAGTAAGGCGACCGACTCAATGCAGCAGCAAATTCTCGCGAAAGAGCTCGTCCTTTCGCTCACCATCGACGAGTCCCGAAGTTGTTTAGTCAGCGGAGATCCCGCGCGACTAGAGCACGCGGTGTATCACTTGCTCTCCAACGCGGTGAAGTTCTCGGGGCAGAGCGGTCAGGTGAAGGTGCAGCTTGCGAATATGGGTGATGGGTTCGCGCAAATCGACGTCAGTGATGACGGCGTGGGGATCGCGCCTGAGATCCTTCCTCGGGTTTTTGAGCGGTTTACACAGGGAGAAACAGGCCTCACGCGCAGTCATGGGGGGCTCGGTTTGGGGCTCTCGCTGGCGCGACATTTGGTCGAAGCGCACGGAGGCACCCTTGAGGTTCACAGCGCGGGACATGGCAGAGGGACCCACGCGACCATGCGCGTTCCGCTAGCGATATAACAGCCAACAGATGCCACAAAGCGCGAATAATACAACTTACAGTCGATGGCTATGGGAGCAGAATGGGGATGGGACGAAGATAGCGACGTTGTCGCGGGTCGTCGCTCCAAGGACGCCCGATCTGTGCACGACTGTTGCGCCCCCAGCAAAAGATGGCATCCCGATTATCGACCGCGCAGGCGTGAGATCTTCCTGCAGTGATGGACCGAACAGGCAGCATAAATTCAGGCGGAAACTGAATCTCTCTCGGCGCCGTTCGCTCTGGAAGAATCGAACCATCGGCCATGACGGTACCAAAGGCGCAAGTCCCTTCAGCGTTTGAGCCCCAACAATACACTGTCCCGGTAGAGGTCAGGGCGAGCACAAAATCGGTCCCCAGCGCGAGGTTCACCACGCGTGTACCCGCCACCGGAAACTCCACGCTTCGAGGATCAAGCACGACTGCCGGATCGCCCACTTGCGGTGGGACGCCAAGCACACCCGATGCGCGGTTTTCGCCCCAACACTTGACCCCTTGTTGGTGAAGCGCACAGCTGTATGAGTCCGCGAGAAAAATAGAATCGGCGAGAAAATTTACTGGCAACTCTGAGATTGTCCGCACCACAGCCCCGTTCGGCGACAGCGGTCCAAATCGCAGCCCGCGGTTTTCGCCGACGCAAAAGATAGACTCGGATTGCGAGACACACATGCCCCTGCCCCGCGCAGAGATAGAGTCTTGTCGTCGGTCAGCGATCACCAACGATGGCATGGGAACCACTGGGTTAGGATTCGCCGTCCCAAGCGCCCCATCGGCGTTGTCTCCCCAGCCCACGATGCCCTGCGGCGAAAGCGAGTAAGTGCTGCGGTAGCCCGCGACGAGTCGCAATGGAGGGTTGGGTGAAAAATTTTGTACGCGCGTGGGATCCGGCAGCGGATTGCGAGCATTGCCCACGCCCAGCGTGCCCTGCGAGTTGTTGCCCCAGCACCAAACTTCGCTCAACGCAGGCGTGGTGACAAGACACGCATGCGTCTCGCCGATGACCATCGCCCGAGCCAGCGGAGCATTGCGGACGTAAGACGGGACATAGTCCCCGCCGCCCTCGCCGACTCGCATCGAGATGCCTCCCCGCCCAAGCTGGCCCTCATCGTTCGCGCCCCAACAACCCACACGACCCGCACGGGTGAGAGCGCAGGTAAAATCTCCCAGCGCACAAATACTCTCAAGCGGTGGGCAGCCCGCAGGTCCACACGTTTGAGTCCCGGCGTCAGCCAGCACATCGGGCGCCCAAGAGCGCACATCCGTTGGGACATCCACGCTGTTGGGACGATCCGCTGGGACATCGGGCGCGACATCGTTTGCCGCCACGGTGCGATCGGCCGGCGAGCTCACGTCACGGCCGCCATCAAACTCACTGCCGCGGGTTGGGTTGATCACCACCAGACCCACCGGCTGGTCAACGCTCACACACATTCCGTTGTCACACGTCTGGCCGTACGGACACTCGACGCCACGACAAACCTCGCCCAAAAACATCGGAAGTCTCAAGGTCATCCCCTGACGAAACTCCACCCGTGCACTTCTCTCGACGACCGACGTGGGCATCTGGCCGTTGGTCCCTGGAGCAATCCCCTCGACCTCTATCAACAACGGTTGGGTCAGGGATCTCCCAGCGCGAGGCTCGACGACAAACGACAACGGGATACAGAATCGTGCGGCGACTCCTACTGGGTCCTCGCAGTTGACGCCCCTGACCCCCTGCAAATCGATAATCTGAAACGACCGCCCCCCATCTTCTTCTGCCGGAACACTCACCCGAATAGCGCTCAACCCCGAGGGGATCGCAAAGTCGCTGTCGACAACCACCACGATTTGCGTGCGGTCACGCCGACACGCCAACAAACTCGACACGCACAACAACACAACGCATGCAACGAGTGTGGAGATCCGTACTGGACTCCGAGAGTTTGGTGCAGGTGTTGTGGTAGCTGTTGCTAGGAGCAAAGGTTGGAGTATAGTCTACCGCATATTTCGAGCAGTTTTGCGCTCGAATTCACCCATCATTAGACCGAGTCTCAATCCCCCTCCACCATGCCCATTCTCACGGACAACGAACGACTTGGCACCTTGGTGGGCACTGACTATGCCATTGAGTCCATTTTGGGACGCGGCGGGATGGGGACTATTTTTTCTGCGAAACACCTGCGAACAGGCCGCAGCGTGGCGGTCAAGGTTCTGCATCCACAGTTTGTGAGAGACCCAGTGGCGGTCCGACGGTTTTTAAACGAAGCCCGAGCGGTCGCGAGCATTCGGCACCCCAACGTCGTAGAGGTGTTAGACGTCGATCAGTTCGATGACAGCACGGTGTTTATGGTCCTGGCGAAGCTCGACGGCGAGTCGCTCGGGGATCGCTTAGATCGCGATCGTGTGCTCTCGCCAGCGACTGTCGTCGAATTTTTGCTCCCCGTCATGCGTGCGTTGGCTGTCGCACACAGCCGCGGCGTCGTGCACCGGGACATCAAGCCTGACAACATCTTTTTGGCTACCGACGACAGCGGAGCGCTCGTGCCCACGCTGCTCGATTTTGGCATCGCAAAAACAATGGATCCGTCTGAATCGTCACTCCAAACGATGACCGGCACCATGATCGGTACGCCGCAATACATGGCCCCAGAGCAGGCCACCGATTCAAAGCAAGCGGACCATTTGGTAGACATTTATGCGCTGGGAGTTGTTTGGTTTGAGTGCCTCGCAGGGCAGCGCCCCATTGACGGTGCAAGCCCCGCCGTGATCATCGGAAAGCTGCTCTCAACCCAACCCCCTAAGCTTCGGAGTGTGGCTGAGTGGGTGCCCGCAGAGCTCGCCGAGGTGGTCGACCAAGCCATCGCATTTGAACGGACCGTTCGCATTCAATCCATGGATGAGTTCATTGAGAAGATCACCCATGCGGTTGAGATTTTAGGACTCGTGGTTGCGCCCTTGAAAGTTGGGCCTGATGCGCTTCCAAAGCTTGATGTCACTGCAAAGATAGCGGCTGTTCGGCTTTCGGTTGAGACCCTGCAAGAGACCGATTTTGCCGCCGTTCGTCAGGCTCGCTCGCCAGCGAGTTTGCCTCCAACTGCAAGCCAATCGGTTGACACTCTGGGACCCAACCGCGGTAGCGAACCGATCGTTGCCAGGACGTCGCTCGCAGGGTTAATCGTGGCCCTCGGAGTCGCTGCCGCAGTGGGCGTCGCCGCCACTTTCGTTCGTCCAAACCAGCCCCACTCAACAGCGAGCAGCGTTGCGCAATCAAGTCCTTCGACAAACCCCGTTTCGCCTGCAATCAATCAAGCAAGTGTGCGCCGATCGCCTCCTCCGACGGTGCTCGCTGGAGCCGTTGAATCACCCAGCTCCCCGATGGCAGAATACCATGTCAACGCGGCTCAATCGACCGACGCTGGATGGGCCATTTCGAGCCACCAACTCACAATCGGAGTGATCCGTCGATCGAACGCAGGACGCAACATCAACAGCGTCGTGCAGCACCCAAGCAACCAAACGACGGTCGCCGTCGAACCGTCATCGCTAAGCGCTACAGTGCGCCCTCAAGGTGCTGCGGTGAACACACCCGTCGGCGTAGCCGTCAACCGACCCCCGGCAGTTGCTAGCGAATGGTAGCGACGAAGGGGTCATCCTTGGTGTTTGAAGCGGCGTTAGGGCTCTCGCTGATGTTGTGCGCGACCCCGCGATTCTGTCATGCGCAAGTTGCAACGAACGCGCAGACAACGAGCCGACCTCCTCCACCGCAACCGGTGGCCGTTGTCTCTGACACAGAGGCGAGAGCGCGCCTCGCGTTTGAGGCAGGGGTCTCGTTTGCTAACGAGGAGCGTTGGGGCGAAGCTTTGCGCGCTTTTCAACAATCGACAAACCTCATTTTACGAGCGAATTCTGCGTTCAATGTCGCTACAACTTTGGTACGATTGGGAAGACATGTAGACGCTGTGATAGCTTTTCAGCGATATCTTTCGA
>JANNCG010000380.1:0-2814 GCA_031386385.1 Myxococcales bacterium | reverse complement strand
ATGTGGGTACACAGCGGCCCATTTCGCACGTATAAAAACCGTTGCAAAGGTTGTCGCACGAGCCACAGTTGTGTCGATCGGTCTGAAAATTCACGCACACCCCATTGCAAAAATTCAACGGGGCACAAGGGTCGACGATCGCAGGTGGGACGTCGAAGGGACCCGTCGGGACATCCATCCGGACCACATCTCCGGGTGGGAGAAGAACATCCGCTGGGGGTGGTGGGTTGCTACAGCCCCAAATAAGGAGCGCTAAAAACAGAGTCGTATATTTTTGATAATGAAGCATGGATCTTAAAAGACCTCCTTCGCAGAAACACTGTACCATCGTTTTTATGAAACTCGCGATGATCGGTTTAGGTCGTATGGGCGGAAATATGGTCCGCAGGCTCCTGCGCGCCGGACATGAGGTTGTGGTCTATGATCGCGACCCTGCCGCTGTGCAGCAAATTTCAACAGAAGGTGCCATTGGAGCGTCTTCACTTGCGGACCTAGCGTCCAAGCTTACGGCGCCCAAAGTGGCGTGGATGATGGTCCCATCGGGCGGCCCCACTGAGGGGCTCACAACGGAGCTTTCGTCGCTGTTTTCAGCGGGCGATGTCGTTGTGGATGGCGCAAATTCGAACTGGAAAGACAGCGTTAGAAGAGCCAAGAGTCTTGAAGAGAAGGGTATTCTCTGGGTAGACGCTGGGACCTCTGGCGGCGTTTGGGGCCTTGAAAATGGGTACTGTCTCATGGTCGGTGGCACCCCCGAGGCGTTCGCGATCGTCGAGCCTGCCCTGAAAAGCTTGGCTCCCGAAGAAGGCTATTCGCATGTAGGAAAGCCCGGCGCTGGTCACTATGTAAAAATGGTCCACAACGGCATTGAGTACGGACTTCTTCAGGCCTACGCAGAAGGGTTTGAGCTGCTTCGAACCAGCCCGTTCTCACCCAACCTTCACACGATCGCCAAGCTCTGGGGCAAAGGCAGCGTGGTGCGGTCTTGGTTGCTTGAGTTGGCAGAGCGCGCGTTTGGCGCTGATCCAGAACTGCAGCAAATCAAGGGCTATATTGATGATTCGGGCACCGGTCGCTGGACCGTCGAGGCCTCCATTGAGCAGAGCGTTCCTGCGCCAGTACTGACGTTGTCGCTGCAGATGCGGTTTAGGTCGCGGCAGGATGACAGCTTTGGCGCAAAGGTGATCGCTGCGCTGCGAAATCAGTTCGGTGGACACGCCGTGAAAAAGGGATAGCGAAGGGCTTCAAGAGGCAATTTCATGGAAACGATTAACCCACTGCGCGAGGGGCTCGACGACGAGCGCCTTGCGCCGCCTTGCGCGATTGTGATCTTTGGAGCGTCCGGAGACTTAACTCGACGCAAGCTGATTCCCGCGCTTTTTCACTTGCAGCTGGCGCGAATGTTGGCACCGGGATCTGCGGTTGTCGGCTTTGCAAGAAAGCCTGTGAGCGATGACGATTTTCGCAAAGAGCAGCGAGAAGCCACGGCCAAACACGCGCGGATCAAGCCTGTGGACACGGAGGCCTGGGAGAGCTTCGAGTCGGGGCTATCGTACGTAAGTGGCAATTTTGACGACCCTGCGGCGTACGTTCGGCTGCGCGAGCACCTTGATCGCTTGGACTCTTCGCGAGGGACGCGGGGCAATCGCGTGTACTACTTTGCAAGCGCGCCAGACTACTTTGGGTTGATCGCAAAAAACCTCCGCGCGAGTGGGCTTCTTGCAGAGCCAACGGATCCATCGAGCTTCACCCGTGTGATCGTAGAGAAGCCGTTTGGGACGAACCTCGCCTCATCGCGAGCGCTCGATCGGGCGCTTCATGAGGTCCTCGATGAGTCGCAAATTTATCGTATCGACCACTATCTGGGCAAAGAAGCCGTGCAAAACCTGCTGGCTTTTCGCTTCGGAAACGCGATCTTCGAGCCTCTCTGGCGCCGTGAATACATCGACCACGTGCAAATCACCGTGGCAGAAGAGATCGGGATCGAGGGGCGCGGCAAATTCTATGAAGGCGCCGGCGCGACCCGAGACATCATTCAAAACCATTTGTTTCAGCTCTTGATGCTCGTGGCCATGGAGCCACCCAGCGCGTTTGATGCAGACGCCGTTCGAGATGAAAAAGTGAAGGTACTTCGTGCGCTCCGGCCAATGGATAGCGCAAAAATTCGCGATCTGACGGTGCGCGCTCAATACGGACGAGGGACCCTCGGAGGGGGTCTGCTCAATGCGTATCGAGAAGAGCCCGATGTGTCGCCGACCTCGGTCACCGAGACGTACGCTGCCATGCGGGTAGAGGTCGACAATTGGCGCTGGCAGGGCGTTCCGTTTTATATTCGAACTGGAAAAAGGCTCACTAAGCGCGTCACCGAGATCGCGGTGAAGTTTAAGAGTATTCCCGTCGCATTGTTTGGTCGCGCTCAAGCAGAGACCACACCCAACGAGCTTGTGATGCGCATTCAGCCCGACGAAGGGATCACCCTGCGCTTTGTTGCGAAGCAGCCAGGTTCGCGCATGTTGTTGCGTGACGTCAACATGGACTTTCGCTACGGAACCACCTGGGGACGCAGCTCTGCAGACGCTTACGAACGGTTGATTCTTGACGCACTTTTGGGTGACGCGACGCTCTTTGCGCGCGATGACGAAGTGGATGAAGCGTGGAAGTACGTCTCGCCCATTCTGGACACTTGGTCTGAGATGTCCGGGTCCGCAAGCGCACCGCTCATCACCCTTCCGAGCTACGCATCCGGAAGCTGGGGACCTGCGGAAGGCGACGCGCTCATTGAGGGCGGCGGACGAAGGTGGAGGCGACCGTGACGGT
>JANNCG010000308.1:0-5728 GCA_031386385.1 Myxococcales bacterium | reverse complement strand
CGCTGCTCAACCGGGCCGAGAACCCGAACGAGACGCTCGTCTACTGGAAGCAACACACTATCGTGCGAAAGCGCAGCACTCGGCGCGTACACCGCCGCAGTGGAGCGCCCCATCGCGTTCAGCATTTTGGGTCCGTTGTTGGAAGCTGGCGGTTCCATAGATGGTCAACATACCATCAGAGCGTGCAGGTCACCAGGGCACCTGTGCGAAGCGTCGCTGAGCCACATCCCCAAGCGAGATTGATCTCTCGCGAAAGAGAGATCGATTTCGCACCGTGGCCGATCAACGCGCTCATTCTTCGTGTGTCGCTTCGAAAATCACCGCCGCCGTGTGTCACCTCTGGTATCGTTCGGTGTCTGTGAAACGCCCCGAGATTCGTCACGCTTCTGCCTCCGTACTTTCGTGCGTTTTCGTGTGCGTTGCGCTTGCCGGCTGCAATCGCGTCACGATGGATCCCTGCGCAATGCATGATCCCGACGCAGCCGTTGTTGATCCCGATGGTGGCGACAGCCTCGCCCCAGGCCCGATACCCCCGTCGTGTTTGGGCTGTTTGGAGCTCACCTCAGGCGCCGTGGACCAGCGTTTTGCCGCGCGTTTTGCAGAAGATTTGCTGCCCGTAGTGCAATCGCAACGAAGCGGAGGTGCCCCGCTGCTCACCCCCGGCGCCCTCACCGGCGCCCCTAGCGGAACCATGCTTCGGTACGCGATTATCACGGGCGACATCAACGCGCAGCAAGCGTTGATGGATCTGGTTGAGACACGGATCAGCACGGTGATGCGTCGAATCGCGGCCAACGATCGCAACTACGACGCGCTGCAACAACAAGACGACCTCGCGTTGATGGGTGATGCCTGTGCGGGGCTCATGAGTCTCAACCGAGCGGATGTGTCTGTGTCGTCGCGAGGGCCCGCGTTGGTCACGAGCGTGAGCGAGTTTTTGCGCTACGCACAGCCGCTGCAAGAAGCATTATTCACTGAGAATTTTCCGCCCATTGAGACAGTGGTCAACCACGCGAGGCTCTTCGCAACGTGCGGAAGCTTTGCTGCAGACTCAAACGCGATCTACCTCGGCGCACAGTGGGCACAGGTTGCGGTCAGCCGACAAGCACCCGATGGCGGCTACTTCGACGATCAAGGGTTGTTTGATACCGGACGACAAGCGTACGTGACGCTCGCGCTCTTAGACACCGCGAGAGCCCTGTCGCAGAGCGATTGCAGCCGCACAGTGACCTCTGTGCAGCTCGGAGGGCAGTGGTTAGCGCAGAGAGTCAACCTGCAGGGACAGGTCGATTCGAGTGGCTCTCGGTTAACGTGTCAGAGCGGCTCGGGCGCTACATTGAATGTAAGTTATGTGTTTCGAGCGCTCGCCACGGCAGACGCGCTCTCAGGGACCACACCGCTCCCGATGGACGACGCTGGAGTTGATCTGGATGCCAGTGTCGATGCCAGCGCGGATGTGTCCGCAAGTGACGACGCGAGTGATGTCGAAGACGCGCCGTCACCGATGCCACCCGTTGGGCTCGGTCCGTTGGGTCAAGCGGCCGTGCGGGTGAGCCGGTATGTCCGCGCGAATCAGGGCGTTCAGTCGTGTTATCCGTGAGTGATTTTGCGGCAGTTTGCACGCCGACGCGCTGAGTTGAGAGATCTGTATGCACCATCGTTCGCCCCCGCCATTGCATCCCATACCCAATCGCATCGCGCACTGGAGTCTTGATCCCGAGGTGATCTTTCTCAACCACGGATCCTTCGGCGCGTGCCCCCATGTGGTGCTTGCCGAACAGCGAAAACTCCAAGACCAAATGGAGCGCGAACCGGTGCATTTTTTAGCGCGCACGCTCGAAGCTTCACTGGACCGAGTACGTGAGCAGATGGCCGAATTTGTCGGCGCATTTGCACGCGATTTGGTGTTTGTTCGCAACGCGACCGAGGGCGTCAACGCCGTTGTGCAGTCTCTGGCGCTTGAGCCCGGTGATGAGCTCTTGTGCACCTCGCACGGATACAACGCGTGCAATAACGTCTTGCGATTTGTGGCGGCGAAGGCCAAGGCAAAGGTGGTGGTGGCGGACATACCCTTTGCGACCGAGAGCGCGCAGGTGGTGATCGACGCGATTGAGCAGGCGCTCACGCCCCGGACGCGCTTTGTGCTGATCGATCATGTGACCTCGCCTACAGGGCTTATTTTGCCTGTCGAATCGCTGGTCCGTCGGCTTCGTGACCGCGGGATTTTAGTGATGATTGACGGCGCCCACGCGCCAGGGATGCTTCCACTTCAACTCAACGAGCTCGGCGCGGATTTTTATACCGGCAACGCACACAAGTGGCTGTGTGCTCCCAAAGGCGCTGCGATATTGCATGTACGTCATGAGCATCAGTCCACAGTTCGCCCCGTGGTGATCTCTCACGGGGCCAACGACCCACGGCGCCACCGCTCGCGCTTTCACATCGAGTTCGACTGGACTGGAACCTTCGATCCATCAGCGATTTTGGCCCTCCCTGCGTCCTTAGCGTTTATGCGCTCGCTCGCTCCTGGAGGTCTCGACGAGGTCAACGCCCACAACCACCAGCTCGTGGTGCAAGCCCGTGACCTTTTGTGCAAGCAGCTCAATCTGACCCCGAGTGCGCCCGAGAGCATGCTCGGCTCGCTCGCGACCATTCAGCTCCCCAAGGCCAACACACCCACTGGGATGGACAGCCCGTTGCCGTTTGATCCGCTGCATTTGCAGCTCTTTGAAGGGTATGGGATTGAGGTTCCGGTGTTTGTGTACAATGGGACGCGGTGCTTACGGGTCGCCGCTCAATGGTACAACCACATCGCGCAATACCAAGTCCTTGCCGACGCGCTGACCGAGCTGCTTGCTCGCGGTTAACATTTTGTGGAATGAACCCCTGAGACAGAGAGTTAACTGTATCACTGCAGCTTTTTCTCAGACATTTTTACCCCCTCCACCTCGCCAATGATCCCACTCTGGGAGCCGACGCCCTCGAAAAAGACCCCCTGGGTCACCTGGAGCATCTTACTTCTGTGCGTCGTTGCGTTTGCCGTCCATAGCACTCGAGACCCTCACACTCAGCGCTCGCTCATGGACGCGTACGCGTTTTTTCCGTCGCTCATTGATGAATCTGAAGGCTCGCTTGAGCCGTGGGCGCGCGCTTGGAGCTCGATGTTTTTGCACGTTGGGCTTCCGCACTTGGCCGTGAACTGTCTGTACCTCTGGGTGTTTGGTGATCGCGTCGAGGACAAGCTTGGACATGGACGCTTTGTCGCGCTCTTGGCGTTGAGCGCGCTGATTGGAGCGATCGCGCAGTGGGCAACTACTCCGGCAGCGGGCGTCCCCATGGTGGGAGCCTCTGCTGCGATTGCCGGCGTTTTAGCAGCTCGTTTGGTATTTTTTGCCAAAGAGCCCATCGCGGTATTTAACCTCTACAAAGTCGACCCGCTTCCGGCGTGGTTGCCCGTGGGGGGTTGGTTTGTCGTGCAAGCGGTCATGGCGTGGATGTCGTCGCGCAATGTGCAGCCGACCAACACCAGCGCCTACGCCGCGCACCTGGGTGGATTTTTCGGAGGGTTGCTCATCGCGGTCATTTTTCGCAGCGAAATGCGAGTTCGAGCGCGCGAGCCCAAGTAGCAAGCTATACTCAAGATCACTATGCACTGGCGTCGTGTCTCGTTGTGGTCCGTTGCGCTGTTGGCCATGAGCTCGATTGTGGAGGCTCAAACAACCCCCACACAGAGCCAATCGGCCTTACAAAATCCAGCGTGGTATGAGGTTGCTCCGTTGATGGCCTCGCTGCGTGCGAGCACCCGAGCGACGCTTCCTGCGAGCGCTGGGATGACCGATCTGTCCACGCTGCCGCTGTATGATCTGGACCTGGACGTCAACCCTGAGGGGCACACTTTTACCGTCCGTGAAGAGCTGTGGTTTACCAACAACGAGCCCTTGGCGATGAGCGAGATCGTGTTGCGCTTGTACGCCAATACTCCGCACCGAGGCGCTGCGGGTGCGGTGGTCCTACCGCCACTACACTATGTGCGAGGCAACTGTACCGACGCTCACCAGACGCCCATCCCGTGCACGATTGCCAGTGATAATCCTGCGATTATTGCGGTGCACTTTGCGCAGCCCTTGCTGAGCCACGGTCAGGTACGAGTCAACCTCTCGCTTGATGGGCGACTTGATGCCATCGACTCGTCGCGCACCAACATGCTCGCGGCAGGGATGGAGTCACTCTCTTCCATTGGCCAGAGCAGCAATCCAGGAGACGCCAGCGCGACAGACTATGGACTACTCGCGATCGGTGACAACATCGCGTGTTTGGCCCAGTGGTACCCCGTCCTAGCACCACGCAGAGCCGGTCAGTGGGTTCGCGAAGACTCGGGATCTTTGGGAGACCTCGGAAGCGATGACCTCGCAAACGTGTATGCGCGGGTAAGCTTTCCGGATGGGTATCGCGTGGCGACCACGGGGATCACCACTGCAGAGACCGTCTCGTCCTCTGGTGCTCCGAGACCCAGCAACGGGATGACAGCGGATGCGGGGACACAAGGCATTCTTCGCAACCCCAAGCGCACCTTCGCTATCAGCGCGGGGATGGTTCGAGATTTTACGGTCTTGGGCTCAAGGGTGTGGGAGACGCTTGAGCGCCGTGTGGGAGATGTTGTCGTTAGATCCCATTTTTTGCCCGCAGAACGCACCGCAGGCATGCGAGTTCTCGACTCGGCAGCGGGCTCACTTGCGGTGTACGAGCGGCGCTTTGGTCCCTATCCATACGCCGATCTTGATGTGTGCGAAGCGGCCGTTGTGGGCGGCGCTGGCGGGGTAGAATTTGCAGGGCTCGTGACGGTCGCGAGCATGTTTTATCGTCCACCCGATTTGAGCGGAGCGGGGATGGGACCCATCATGCAAGCGCTTGGAGCGGGTGGAGGCAACGCGCTCAACGAGTCGCTTGAGTCGACGCTTGAGTTTATCACCGCTCACGAGGTGGCTCATCAGTACTGGCATGGGTTGGTGGGCAGCGACTCGCGTGAACACCCCTTTGTCGACGAAGCCCTCGCGCAGTTTAGCGCCATTGTGTACCTCGAAGATCGCTACGGCGTACAACGAGCACGACGTGATGGTGATGCCAATGTGCGCACGAACTACCAGATGCTTCGCGCGTTGGGGCAAGACGACCAGATTGCTAACCGACCGGTGTCCACCTTTCGCACGCCCCTGGCGTATGCAGGGATTGTGTACGGCAAGGCTCCGTATTTTTATGACGCCGCGCGACGCTTGATGGGCGAGGCAGCTTTCTTCACGGCGATGCAAGGGTATGTGCGCGACAACGCGTTTAGAGTGGCCCCGCCCGATGCAATTGTAGCGGCGCTCGCTCGCGGTCCGCGCGGCACGCGTATGCGAACGCTCGCACATCGGTGGCTTGATGAGACGCATGGAGATGAAGATCTGGGGCGGATTTCGCTGGGTCAAATGGCTGCGCGCATGATGGGGATCACCGACCGCGCGCGCATTCGTGAGATGGAGCAGACGTTTGCGTGGGTCGAGCGCACAGGGTTGCTGCGCGCGCTTATGGGCGGCGCGGGTGGCAGTGGGCCAAGCGCGATCGGGGGAGCGAATGGTGCACAGCAAGGAGGGCTCGGCGGACTAGGCGGGCTGCTTGGTGGGGGCAGTGGCGGCAGCGGGGGAGCGAGCGGAGGCGGAATGCCGGATCTTGAGTCGCTCATGCGAACACT
>JANNCG010000257.1:0-3136 GCA_031386385.1 Myxococcales bacterium | reverse complement strand
TCAGCTAACACAACGGCGTGATGACCAGCGCGTGAGGCTCGCGAAAGCGGCGTTCGGCAACAAGCCAAAGCTAGAGTTCACGGCCTTGGGTTGGGATGTCACCGACTTTCGCGCAACGGTGAAGCTCGAGAGTTGTGAGGTCATCGCTGGGGTGTCTAGAGAGTCCGGTCCGACGTGGATTCAAGTGACCCACGAAGATCGTATGGTGTGTGAATACGCAGTAACGAACAACTCTTTGGCGCACGGCTCTGTCGTGGTTCGAGTGCGATTTTCTGAGCCGGACAAGGCCCTACTGCGTACCCTTGATGGACTTACAGACGTTGGCCACTCGCTCGTCCTCGTCGCGCTGGCGCGTGTCCTGAAGCGCGTAGCGATCGCTGTCTGCAAAGCCGCCGACGGAACCCAAGACCTTGGCGACTCAGTCCGCTCGTTTATTCAATGCTGGTGCGCGGAGGACGCTCGGATTGACACAGAGATGAGGGCCCGACTCGGCCGCGCAGTTCTCTGGCGTGCGGTCCCTGAAAACCTTGGGAGTGTCGAGCAATTCACCACCCACGGTAAAGGTAAGGTCCTGATCGTCAGGCGCGCGTTTAACAATTGGATCGCTGCGGATCCGGGCGAGGCAGAGCCGAGCGCCGCCTTGCTCGACGAGAGTTTGTCAGCACCTGAGCGCAAGTCGCTAGTGACTGCCATTGAGCACATCGCTGGGTTGACAAACCGGGACGCGACCGATGAGTTCGAGAGGGTGCTACGTCAGCGGCATCTGCTGCGTCGGTCCGCAACCTCGGTGACACTCGAAGGCGCCGGAGCCGCAGCACCGCTTCGGACTCGGATTGAAACACTCGATCCAAAGCTTGGCGTAGGAGAACTCGCGCTGAGCAACGCATCCCATCGAATGATTGAATGGCGACTGTTTTCGCAAGGAGTTCTGCGACGCACAATCATGCAGGCGGCTCCCTTCTCGATGCTCATTGCGATCGAGAGCTCCTTTCTCAATGACGCAAAGATCGACACCGGCGTTGTGCCCAATGACGTGCAACGAAGGATCAACGACCTCGTGCGCATCATGGTTCGCGCAGCGATGGAGAAAGAGACGCTCCCAAGTTGGACCCTTGATGCGCAACAGTGGGCGCTGGTCACCGGGCCCGCACCGGCTGGCAAGTTACGAGCAAAACCCGTGTTCATCGATAGCATGCAGAAGCCCATGGACCTCGACGCTGTGGACGTGCAGCAAAAGTCTTTCGGTGATGTTGCGTTCACCACAGACTCGCTCTCTGAGCCAACAGAGTCGCTCGTCGCTGGACGGCGAGTGCTCGTCCTTGGCGAGCGCCAAGCGGGCTGGATCTCAGCGCCGCGCGTTGTTCTCAACTATACAATGGCTCTGCGTGAAGAGCAGGCTGCCCTCGTCAGACGAAAGCTGGCCCCAGCCGCCAAGATCGCAGTCCGCGCGCCGACGCCCCTCGGCACCGTGTTGTACCCGCTTGCGATAGCGAGCCAAGACTACGAGGGTGAGGTCGCACTTTTGCCGGCAACTGAACCGCCACAAGCGCGGGTCTTTTTGTGGCACCAACGAAAACCACTTGGAGAAATTGTCGCGCCTGCGCCGTGGCCGTCATGGCTGGCGCTCGAGGTGAGCGAGCTGACACCCAACCGAAGCGAGACTGAGCCCATTTCGAACGGCGCGCTCAACTCGCTGCGCAACCGCGCCAGTGAGCTGGTGCGTGAGGCGCTTGATGCTCAGTTTGCAGCACCTCCGGAAGCGCTGAGCAGTATCCGTGTTGATCGGGGCGGGAGCCCAGCGGTGGGCGGTGGATTGGCGCTTGCTCATGGGATGCTCTGGCTGCTGCCAGACCCGTTAAGTCGGGGGCGTGTTGACTACCGGGCCCCTCGCGAGAGTACCTTGCGGGGATTTGATTCGGGAGCGGGGTCGAAGGTCAACCGAATCACTTCGCTTCCAGTCGGCGGAGTGCTCTGGCTCAGCCACGATTGCCCTTCTGCCGGAGATCCGCTGCGAGAGTTTTTGTCTAAGCTTACCGCCTGGGCGTACCGACAACTGCTGGGGCAGCTCATCGGCCGTGCCGCGATGATTGACGAGAAAAAGTTGGCACACATGGCGTACGGCGCTGCGGCATTTGCTTTGGATACAAACGCGCTGACTAAGTGGGCTGGCGACGCGCTAATCCCCGACACGTGCACGACGTTTAAGCTCGCGCAAGAGCTGTTTGGTCAAGGAAAACCGCTCACCGTCGCGCAAGACAACCCCGCGCGAGCAGTGCAAGAGCGAGGCGTGATCACACCGTCGGAGGCGCCATTTTTTCGAGTTCTTCAACGGGTGAATCTGATTGCCGAAGCGGTCGGGGTGTCAAGCAAACCTGCAGATCCTCAGCCCCGAGAGCCGCTCTTTATCCAGAAAAAAGCGCCGGTCGCCGCAGCGCCAACAAGGCCGACTTCGACAGCGGTTCAGCCACAGGCGAGTACAAAACGAGGCCGCGAGGCGGACCTTGAGGACACGCTGTTGCGCGCTCTTCGCCAGTCCGGAATCCAACCGAGGTTAGTCGAAGCGCTCACTGTAAACGCGGATGACGACGACAACGAAATGGCGCGTCTTGGAAGAGATCTGCGGCTCACGGTTTATCGCAAACACCGGATTGTCGCGGCGCTGCTCACCTCCAGTGATCGCAAGGGCGCTCAAGCAGCATTGACCATTGCGCTGATTGGTGTGATCAATCGCGCGCTCAGCAGCTTCACAGACCAGGACGAGTTGGTCGTGCAGCGTGAGATGCTTCGAGCTTTGGCCTCTGGATGAACACTGAACCCTTAATCGAATTTCGCGACGTGCATAAAAGCTTTGGGCCCAAAGTGGTCTATCGAGGCTTGAATTTGCAGGTATTTCGTGGAGAAACGCTAACCATTCTTGGAGGTTCGGGGGTGGGCAAGAGCGTGATGCTCAAGATGCTGATAGGGTTGCTGGGGATCGACAGCGGCGACGTGAAGTTTGACGGACAGTCCGTTCCGTCGATGGACGCAGAAGCCCTCGCCAAACTGCGGCAACGGGGTGGGATGGTGTTTCAGAGCGGTGCGCTTTTCGACTCGGTCTCAGTCGGAGAGAATGTCGCGTATGGGCTTCACGAACACT
>JANNCG010000194.1:0-7093 GCA_031386385.1 Myxococcales bacterium | reverse complement strand
CGCGAAGCGGTGCTTTTCATTGGGAGTAAATGTTTGTACTACTGATCATAGTTGGAGCGCAAAAGTCCGTTTGAGCATTCATCTATCGAGTCGATCCCCCGCCCTTGCAGCATTCGTAGTGCTTGTGAGTTTGCTTGTTGTGCAGAGCACAAGCTTTGCGCAACGGACGGCGCGCCCTGGGCGTTCGCAGGGGATGGATGGCAGTGTGCTCGGGATGGATGCGTCGGCTGATGGTGCAGTCCGAGATGGCGAGGTTTTGCAAAACTCGATACCTGATGGCGAGGTTGCGGACACCACAGCGCAGGACCTTGAGGCGCGACGCAATGAAGCCGCCGCGACTTTTTCAGCCGGAATGGAAGCCTACCGTCGCGGTGAGTTCTCCACCGCCGCGGAGTACTTCTCGCGCGCCTATGCCGCGTATCCCGACCCGGCTCCGTTGTTCAACATGGCCCGAAGTTGGGAAGCCGCCAACGAGATTGGTCGGGCCCTTGCTGCGTACGAGCAGTACCTCCAGGCCAACGCGATGGCCGCGGACCGAGCAGATGTGCGCGCGCGAATTGACATGCTGCGAGTGCGCCCCACAGAGGTTTTTCTCGCGACACAACCTGCGGGTGCGTTTGTGTTTATTGACGGTTCAGCAGAGCCGCAGCCGAGCAATACGCCTCTGGTGACGAGGTTGGTTCCTGGTCCGCATGTGGTGATGTTTGTGCGGGATGGATACACGCGACTTGAGCGACGAATTCAGGTCGCCGCAGGAGAGCGCACCACCATTGGCGTGATGCTCGAAGCGGACAACTCATCGCGAATCTCGCGGGTTGAGCCAGCTATTTTAGATCGTCGCGTGGCGATCCCGTGGGCCACTCGACCCTCGGCGATCATCGCGATGGCGCGTGCTTTTGACGGCCAATCGTTCGCGCTCGCATTTGGTGGTGAATTCTCTCTGTTTTACGGACGTAACTTTCTCACCAATGTCCGCTTCATTCGAATCGAGCCCGACGGGGTGTGGTCACTTGCCTCCGCAGGGGCTGGATACACGCTCCCCGTCGACGATATTGACGTCTCGCTGCTCGGTCACCTTGGCGTTGGGTGGGGCTATCACACCTTCGAGCAAGCCGCCGCGCGCTCATCGCCAACCCCGCCTCCGGTATCGATCAACCTGCTTCTGGGGGTCGAAGGGCGTTTGGATTGGTATTTTCACCGACATCTCTCGCTTGGCGCGTTTTTCAGGATCGATGCTCGAACGGAGATCAGTTATCTTAGAGGGTTGCCAAGCTTTGGCTTTTCGCTCTCATTTAACCCCTAATATTCGTACGATCACCCCGAGATGAGTGCACTCCCTGAGTCGACACTGGCTCCGGACCCACCGACGCCTGGCAGCGATCGGACGCTTCCCGCTGCGCAGTCGACGCTGCCGATATCACACAACTCTGGTGAACGCTCACTCGTCGGCCACATCATTGCGGGGCGCTATGAGGTTTTAACCGAGCTAGGCCGCGGTGGAATGGGCTTGGTGTTTAGCGCCCGGCACATTGGGATCAACAAAACGGTCGCGGTGAAGGTGCTCCGCAGCGGCTTGGCTCAAAACGCAGAGGCCATCACGCGCTTTCAACGCGAGGCGCGCGCGGCAGCCTCGATCGGCAACCCCCACATTGTTGAGGTATTTGACTTTGGGTACACCGACGACGGAGACGCGTACATCGCGATGGAGCTGCTCGAAGGGATGGACCTGCGCCGCGCGATTCGAGAGGCGAAAATACTGGCGATTCCTCGTGCGATAGAGCTGGGCAAGCAGATCGCGAAGGCGCTTGGTGCCGCACACGAGCGAGGGATTGTGCACCGGGACTTGAAGAGCGAAAACGTCTTTCTCGTGGACCGCGATGGGCACGAGCACGTGAAGCTCTTGGACTTTGGAATCTCAAAGGTCACCGAGTACGACGACGCGCAAGGCCCGCTCACAAGTGATGGCGTGTTGATGGGGACTCCGCACTACATGGCCCCCGAGCTTGTGCACGGAGCCACCATCGCCGACGCACGCGCGGATATCTACTCAATGGGGTGTGTCCTGTACGAGATGGTCACAGGGATGCTGCCATTCACTGGAAAAACACCGATGGAAGTCGCTTTTAAGCACGTCCATGACAGCGTGGTTCCGCCCGGACAACACAACCCATTGGTGCCGCCTCAGCTTGAGGCGGTGATCTTGCGTGCCCTGCAAAAAAATCCCGACGATCGCTTCTCGAGCGCAGAGCAGATTCTGGACGCGCTGCGCAAGGCAGAGACTGAGCCGACCTCTTTGGTGCCGACCAAGGCCCCCAGCAAAGCTGACGTGCGTACCGAGCGACGGAGATATTGGTTGCCCGGTCTTGCCGCCGTTGCGCTGCTCACAACCATCGCCGTGGTCGCATGGCCGCGCGCGCCGGTCGCTGTGATTGTCCCAAGAATTCCTGCCAATTTAGCGATGGACCAGGACTCGGGGGCAAACTCAACGCGGACGTTAGTGGCAACCACTGAGAGCACGCAAGACGCACAAGTTCAGGCTACGGCGACAGGACAAGAACCGCAGCCCGACAACGACGATGGGGGTGCTGAAGGTTCGTCGACTGGTGGTCGGCCCGCGAGGGTAGGGCTCACTGGTGGCCGCAATCTGGGCCGGGACGCGCAGGTCGGAGCCACGCAAACAAACGCAAATGGCTCCGTCGAAACCAGCGCGAACGTGGGCAACAACGACAACTCCGCCTCTCGGATGGAGGTCGATTCAGGTCACGTGCGCAACCCCGATGATGGACTGAAGCAGACGCCGTATGGGCGCCTGCCGCGATGACGCTTTCTCAAAGCGCGGACAACACTATGGACCAAACTGTGAAGACTCCCCTGCGAGACGACCTCGTCGCGCTGCTCAAACGCCCGCGCGCTTTATGGGGAATTTACCTACTCAAGCTCCTTGAGAGCGTCGCTTTTTTTGCCGCGTACAACGTGCTCATTTTGTACCTGAGCGATGAGCTTCACTACTCTGACCGAGAGGCGGGGACGATCGCGGGGACGTGGTTGACCGCAGTCTCGTTGTTCACTTTTACCGCTGGAGCCGTCGCCGACGCCGCCGGAATTCGTCGCGCCCTGATCGCGAGCGTCTTGTCTTGTCTCGCGGGGCGGGTGGTGTTGAGCCTGACCCACGATCGCACCGTGGCCATCGGCGGACTTGCGTTAATGTCCTACGGAGTGGGCGCGATGTTTCCGACCATGGCGGCGGGTGTCCGGCGCTTGACCGACAAACGCACCGTCGCGTTTGGCTTCTCGCTCTACTACGTCGTGATGAACCTAGGCGCCTTTATCTCCGGGCCTATCGTCAGCACCATTCGCCGCAAATTTACTGGTATTCATGACGTCTCGCTGGGGTTTGTCACCTTGCATTTGTCGAGCGGGCAGATGATCTTTTTGCTCAGCACTGCGGTCACTCTGCTGGGGTTGATTGTGACGGTGCTGCTGATTCACGATGCCCCTGTCACAACTGAGCCGACCCCAGAAGCCGGGGCCTACCGAACAGGCGACAAACCCGCCGATCTCGACACCGAGCCTGTGCGTGCGAAGAAAAACCCGCTGGCCATTTTGTTCGAGGTCGCAAAGGAGTCGGCATTTTGGCGCTTTTTGTTGTTTGTCTCGCTGCTGGTCATGGTGCGGTTGATCTTTCAACACGCGCACCTGACGTGGCCCAAATATACGCAACGTGAATTTGGCGTCGGCTTCGCGTTTGCGACGTACTGGTCGATTAACCCATTGATGATCATTCTCCTTACGCCCGTGATCACGGTGTTTACCCGGCATCGCAACGCTTATTCGGTGATCGTGTTGGGGGCCTTTGTGACCGCATCAAGCGTGTTTTTTCTCGCATTTTCTACGACCGTTGTTGCAAGCGTTTGTTTTATTGTCACGCTCTCTATCGGTGAAGCCCTGTGGTCCCCGAGGCTCTACGAGTTTACCACTCGGGTGGCGCCGAAGGGGCGCGAGGGGACCTACACCGGCCTGGCACAGATCCCGATGTTTGTGGCCAAGCCCGTGGTGGGCTTCGTCTCGGGAGAGCTATTGCAGCGCTGGTGTCCCGCTGTTGGCCCGCGTGCGAGTCAAACCATGTGGATGGTCATCGGGCTAACCACCCTGGCGGGGCCCATTCTTATCGTTTTGCTTCGTCGGATAATCGAAAAAGAGGCCCGTCCAGAGTAGTCGCTGCGATACGGCCTTTTTCATGGACATTCAGCGCAAGGGCGACCAGCGCCTCCGCGACCTCAGTGGATGGCGTGAGACGGTCCAAAACAATCGTCGGTCCGTCCGGTGGAAGCACCGCCGCTGAGCAGGGATGATCGCAGCGCGAAAGACAGTGGACCGCAAGCACAACCACCTGATTTTGTGCACGTAGATCGCTCAACGACCGCTCGACTAAGTGCACCAATACCGCACCCGGCTGGGTCCCGTCTTTGGGTGCGTTGTGGACTCGGCAGCTACGACAAACAAAGAGCGCAACAGGATCCGTGGCGACATGCAGCGATTTGCCTGTGGTGTTGAGCACTCAAGAAAAGATAGCTCGGGTGTGCTCAGAGGCAAACAAAAGCTTGACGATGACCGGGGGGTGCGTGAACCATCGCAGCCGTTATGCGTTCACGTTTTGGATCGATCGCTCTGGTTTCGAGCGGCTTGTGTTTAGTTCTTGCCACCGTGGCTACTGCCCAACGTCGTCCGCCCCGACCGGGGAGTGACGGAGGTGCTGCCACGGATGCGGCCGCCGCAGGATCGGTGACGGACGTCGCTGTTGCACGTGCCGCAGACGCGGGTCGGCGTGGTGACGCTGGCGTGATTCGCAATGCCAGCAACGCGATGGACGCCGCAGTCGCGAGCGGCGAAGCGGGGGCCTCTGCGCAGGTGGCGCCAACAAACTTCGGGATTCCGATGAACCAACGTGGCGGAGCGGCGCTCAGCCACTACCCCATCCCTGAGCAGCTCGCCCGCAATGACCTCCCGGTGTTTGCTCAAGTGCGCTCGTCGGCTCCGCTGGACCACGTCTCGGTGCACTTTCGTGGCGAGGGTGCCACGCGATTTCGCGAGCTTCGGATGACCGCGATGGGCCATGATCTTGGCTTAGCTGGGGGCTACGGCGCGCAAATTCCCTGCGAAGACGTGTTTCCACCAGCGGTCGAGTATTATATTGAAGTGATTGACACTTCCGGCGCAGTGATCGGGCACGCCGGCAACGCGCAGACCCCTGTTCGCCTCCCTGTGGTGACCGCACGAACGCACAATTTTATCCCCACGCTTCCTGGCCAAGCGCCTCCGCGCAACTGTGGTTCGATCACCGCGATGTCCGCCGCTTCAACGCGCGACTCGGGCGTTGCGACGTTTGGCACGTCGGACCTCGGTGAGCCTTGTGCTCGCGACAGTGAGTGCCGTCGTGGCCTCCGCTGCGGGTTGAGCCGTCAGTGCGTCTTTGTCTCGGCCCCACGCTGAGCAGAACACTCAACAACGGCGGGTGATATGCTCAGGGCAAGAAGCTGCGGGTGTTTTCCCAGCCGTCTTCTTGATAGATACATCCCGGTGCGGGGCACCGACACTGCAGCCCCCCGGCGTTCATCGCGATCAGCGCATTGCGGACCGCGAGGCTCGCAGTGATGGTGAGCTGCTCCATGTTGTCACAGCGGGACAGCCGACGTCCCCAAACAGCGCACTCTGGCAACGGAAGCGTCTCGCCAGCGTATCCGAGCAGGACTCCCACTGCGGGCTGCCCCTCACAGAGCGCCTCGCTTGAGACCCATCCAATGACGTTCAACGCGTTGCAATAGTACATTGGGACGAGCCGGGGACCGGGGTCTCGCCACAGTCCTCCTATGCGTCCACCTGCGATTTCGCCTGCGGGAGGCGTTGCGCTGGTCGTATAGTGAGGCACGTTGTTCACGCCGGTGTGCCGATAGATATCAACGGTCGCAAACGAGCAGCGAACATCACGGCACAGCCCCATGCCCATGTCGCACTGCTGGATCGCGCTACATCCAGGACCGCAGGTCCCGCCGCAACCATTGGATCCGCAGCTGCGACCCGCACAGTTTGCAACACACCCCAGATCAGTCGAAACATCGATGGCTGGGCTATCGATCGTGGGCATGTCCAGCGTTGAAACATCGGGCACACCGAGATCTGAACGTGCGTCGTTCTGATCACGATCTGCCTGAGGATTATCAAGTCCAAACGAGACGGACACGTCTTGAAAATCCGTGAGGATCGTGGGCATGACGTTTGGATCAATGCACTCACCGTTGGGGCCACACGTTCGGTTGCTCTCGGTGCACAACACGGCTGCGGTGCAGGGTGTTGCACGACAGCCGACGGCAGCCAATGTGCATCCCCGTGAGAGATAGACCGGAATGCTCATGGGTTGCCGACGCACGAAGGTGAAGCGGCGTTCGGTGACAAACGTTCCTACGCTGCTGGCGACTTGAATCTCTACCGTGACGCGCTCATTGTCCGGCGCATCCGCCCGAGGAAGCACTGTAAAACTAGAGGGAAACCGCAACTGCATCCCCCCGACACTCCCGTCACTGACGTCCACACGACTCGCTCCGCCGTCCATCAGCAGCGGCTGAAGCTCAACGAATCGAGCCCCTTGTGCCCCTTCGTGTGACACACGAACCTTCATCCCCAACATCCGATCCCGTGGCAGATCGGTGTCCACAGTGAACAGCACCATCGTCGGAGGGCTCTTGCAAGCGCTCAGTGACCCCACAATGGTCAGCAAAACAAGCGCCGATCGCCTCCGCGACCAAACAAGCCTTTCGTGCGTAAACAGTGTGGTCACAACACTGGCATACTACACTGAGGTACGCCGAAGATTCGAGTAAGTTTCGCTGAAGTCTCAGTGCATAACCGCTGCTAGACTCGCGCGTACACCACACCATGAATGCATCGAAGCAAACCCTCGGACGTTTGATCTCTCTCGGACTCGCCGTCTCTCTGGTCCACTGCAGCCGCCCAGAACCGCAAACCCACAGCCCTGTGCGAACCAACACAGCCTCGACCACAGCGACGACTCCCACAGCGACGACTCCCACAGCGACTC
>JANNCG010000191.1:0-1749 GCA_031386385.1 Myxococcales bacterium | reverse complement strand
TGTGGACCGCGAACGTGGGCACCGTCAACGCTGTCCTCCGCGCAATCACCATCGACCGTGGAGACGCCATGTCCCCCCAGGGCAACGTGTGGGTTGGCACCTGTGATCAAGCAAACCCCGCGCGCGTATGGAAGCTCAATCCACAAGACGGTCGCGTGACCTTTCAGAGCACCTCACCCAACGCTGCGTATACCTGTTTCTATGGCGCCGTAGGACTCGCCGACGGAACCGTCTGGTTCAACAACGCGCACTCGGGCGCGAACAACGCTGTGGTGCCAATCGACTCGACGACCAATCGCTGGGGCACGCCAATCTCAACTGCCCATCCGAACTGCACCAACGTGTACGGGATTAGCGCAGATGCTCGCGGTCGTATTTGGCTGTCTAGTCCGTACTGCAACAACGTGGTGGGTGTAGATCCAAACGCCGTTCTCCCGGCGAACCGGCTGACGTGGGTTCCTGCAGGTGGAGTGACTGGGCTCGGCGTCACGATCGACCCCATGGGGTTTGTGTGGACACACCGGTGGACCAACGGGAGTGAGCTCATTCGCTTTCCGGCGGATATCTTTGCGCCCGGCGCAATTGCTCCGGCGGCGATGGTTCAGCGAATCCCAACTGGGCGTGCTTTTGGCGCCACGAGCGCGATCGGAGCGGATCGAATTGGCAACATTTGGTTCACCAGTTACGACAACCCATCAACACTTGTACGTTATGTGCCAGGTCCCGGTGGTGCCGACGGCGTGTTTACCAACTTTACCGGTCCCAATCAGCCGTACACCTACACCGACTTTACCGGATCCGTTCGTCGAACAGTGATCGGAACCGGGACGTACACCGAAGAGCACGACACCGGCTGCGCCAACCCAACGCTTGCGCAACTCTCATGGGACGCCGTCACTCCCATGGGCACCTCACTTATTTTCTCCATTCGTACCGCGGACACAGTCCCGGGCCTTGGCGGCGCGGTTCCTCTCACCGTGGCGTCGGCTCCAATGGTTGCGTCTCCGGTCGATGTGGGCGCACGACTCGCGATGCAAATGCCTCCAGTGGTCGCGCGACGCCAAGTGCGTCTGTCGGTGACTTTTAACTCCTCGCAGATGCCCATCGCGTCGCCCGTTTTGCGAAGTGTGTCACTCGCTTGGCGATGCCCCTACGTTGTCCCCGGTGCGTGATGGCTGACGGAGCCTTGCTGTGCACTTCGCGACAATATACAACTTATCCACGATAATTTTTGGGGATGCGTCGCGCTTCTAAGAAGCGGTTCATCCGGGCGACGACAAACGCGAGGGCTTGCGGCGATTTGCTGGTAAACGGAGTCGCGATCAGCTCTCCATCCCGATGGATAAGTACGAGCGCAGACATCCCTTGGTCGCTCAGTTGAACGGCAGCGCCCACGAGACTGTCTAACTCAACCGAGACCACGGTTGGCCGTGGGCTGATCGCAGATGAGCGCGAGAGTGTCAGCGTCTTCTGATTGGCTGTTATCGAGCATTTGCCCCAGAGTTGACGAACCGCACCCAAGAGCACAACGAGCAGGCCAACGGCGATGAAGACAAGCAGAGCCATCGTAACCGATACCGCGCGAAACTTGGCGTCCGGCCGGAGCTCGTTGACCAAAGGCGCCAAAGGAATAAGCAGCGCTGCAACGACGGTGATACAGATCAAGTTTGCCGGCGCTGCAAGTACGAATTGTGCGTGAAAATCCTCGCTTTCTGAGTCCTCTCTCCATCGTATCTCGTGCGCCAAGCG
>JANNCG010000186.1:0-3770 GCA_031386385.1 Myxococcales bacterium | reverse complement strand
GCCATTGAAGACCGTACGGCGAACACTTTGTACTTTCGTGATCCCGACGGCCGCCGGGTGGGTGTGTCTAAGTTTCAAACCCAAAAGTAGAGTCTTGACAGGGCCGTCGGTTCGCTTGTCTTCTTCGCTTCTATGTGGAGCCCAGACTCGCGAAAAAAACGTGCCCAGGATCTGAAATCGCTGCATGACAAACTGCTGCGATACCGACAGTTAAACGATCGTTTTGCGGGGTATTTTTCAGCCGATTCTGACGCTTCACGCACGTTAACCACCCTTCGCACCAAGATGCAGGATCTGCAAAACCGCGTGGCAGACCGTCACCGTCGGCTGGCCAAGGGCGTGGTCAAAATCGGTGTTGTGGGCCTTGAAAAGCAGGGCAAGAGCGCGTTTTTGTCGGCGTGGCTTAAGAGTGAGCGCCTGCTTCCGAGCGAGGCTGAGCGCTGCACATGGTCCACGACGGTGGTCGAGCCCGGAGAATCGGGCAAGTACTCAGCGGTGGTGAAGTACTACGCAAAGGCGTCATTTGAGCAGCGAATTTCAAGCTATTTTGATGCTCTTGAGACCGGCAGTGTCTCGCGTTGGGAGGCCCTCGATGACGCTGAGCTCATGCGGCTTCGCGCTTCGTACGCGCAGCGCAAAGGCTACGAGGTCGATGATCCTGATCGCGCGAGCAAGCGTGATCTGGCGGCGATCGCCGAGCTGAAAGAGATCAGCGCGTCACTCAAGGACATTAAGGCTCGCTTAAACAAGCCAGACGAGATTCTCACGGCATCTACACTCGATGAGCTCGCGGAGATGATTCGTCCGTTTATTGCGCTCAAAGACACGCGCAACAATCGACCGTACTTGGGCGTGCGAGCGGTTGAGTTAGTGACCGTGCAGGTGGCCGTCACCGGCGCGATGCCCGGCGTGGTCCTGATGGATTTGCCTGGAATCGACGCGCCCAGTGACAAAGCTCGCCGCGACACACAAGAGGCGCTTGAGGACGAGGTGGACGTGACGATCTTTGTCAAAGACATCACCCGTCCGTCGTTGGTGCAGCAAGAGATTGAGCTGTTGCGCACGATGCAGTCGGCCGATCGCTCGGTGGCCTTGCGTGATCGCGTGTTTGTCGTGCTGACGAAGATTGATATTTTTGACAAGCCCGATGAGACAGGCAACTGGCACTGGGCTTTGGCGGCGCGCAATTTTCGGCTTGAGGGGATCGAGCGGGTGTTTCCGTACTCGAAGATGTGGGCGCACCAGGGAGTCGATCAGAAGCACCCGGTGGCCAAACAGATCCAAGATTTTTTTGGCGAGACCCGACCCGTCACCGGCTTGGACAAGCTTCAAGACGCAGTGGCGCAGTATTTGGCCAACGATCTGGACGCGATCGATCAGCGCGTGATGACGCAGTTTCATCAAGAGTTTACCGAGATCGAGACGCAGCTCAAAGGCACGCTGATCACGGTGAAGGACTCGCTCAACCCAAGTGAGTTTGAGCGCAGAAAAGAAGCGCAATTTGATCAACTGTGGCAGCACGTCCTCGCGGGAGAATCGCCCCGGGGTTTGCTCCCAAGTATCAAAGCGAGGCTCAGCGCTTTTCTCGACTACGAGCTCAGTGAGCAGCAGCGCAACGCGCGTGCAGGTCGGGCGAGCACACGAATCGATGAGATCCGCAAAGACCTCTACGCCAAGTTGACTCCCGAAGAGGCCGAGGCACATAGACGACAGATGCCGTCACCGGGCCTGATGAACGAGACGGCGGTTGAGATTCAGCTGCGCAACCGGATGCGTGAGCGAACGGCCACAAAAATTACTGGGCTCGGTGAGGACTTTCGCAACTCGGCCCGCGACAGCATTGAGCGGATGTTGGCGGAGATGTTTCTGCACGCCAGCTACGATGGTGGCAAGCTTGAGATGCTCTTGCCCACGGGGGCCACTATGCTCGAGCGCATTGAGCGCATGAGCCGCTCGGGGCACGTGAGTGAGAGTGTGCTGCGGTATCAAAACCGTGAGCTCGCTCGGGCGGATGTGGCGTTTGAGGTTTTGGCTAGGTATTTTGCTCGTCAAATCATCGATATTCTAGACGCTACGGACGAGAACGATCGCGAGATGCGTGAGCGCGAGCTGTCGGGGCTTGAGCAATTTTTTGGCCTTCAGATCGCTGACAAGGTCACCGGGGTCACTGCAGGGATGGGCTCTTTCACCGGCCCGCCCCCCATCGGAACCACCTCCCCAAGCGCCGCGTTTGGCGGCAGCTCGCCGGCGGGGTTTCCGACCGCACCGACGACGTTTACGAGCAAAAATACGGCACCGACCACGACGCCGGGTGCTCCCAAGCCCACAGCCAAAGACGATCCACCTCCCATCCCAAGTGTGGGTCAGCGGGACTGGACCAAGATGATTAACCGCATTAAGAGCGATGTAGATCGCATTTGTAATTTTCTCGACGCGCTCGCTAAGCATCCGCGTGGGCTGCAAAAATATCACGAAGAAGCGATACGCACGCTCAACGACTCGTGGCTGGACTCTGAGGGCGAGCAGTCGCTTCGTCGCTGGGCGCGCAGTGAGTGCACGCGTATTTGGCCAGTGCGGTTTAGCGCGCTAGATCAAGAAGAACGCCGTGCCCGGGAGGACATCCGAGCGCTTGAAGAGCTGTTTAATCCGCCTGAAGTGCGACCCGCTGAAGAAGACCTAAGGACGCGTTAACATGACCGATCCATTGCACCCATACGTTCGCTATTATCTCACGGTCTTGGGGCAGCTCGATGAGGTGCAAACGGCGCTCTCGCGCTCGCGCAAGGATGTGCTCGACACGATCCATCCGTACGCGGATGTGCTGACCGCGGCCAACGACGAGTCGGCGTGGTATGGAGCGAAGGCCGACGCGATTTCGCTGCAATTGTCCACGAATAAACTCTGGCGACCCCTGGATGCGACGGCCCTCACGGGGCTCACGGACGTGTACGAGGTGATCGGTCGGTTTAGCTTTCAGGGCGATGACGACAGCAACATTGCGCACTTAGAGACGCTTGTGCGCGAGACACAGCACGATGTGGATGCGCAGAGGACGTGGTTGACGGCGTTGGCGAAGGTTCCGTCGGGGGCGACGCGGTTGGCGGAGGGGCTGTCGCAGCAAGAGCTCGCGGCACAGGACAAAGATCGCAAAACACGCTTAGAGCCGTTTGAGCCAGTGGCCGTGGCGCTGCGTGAGCAGTGCGCCAAAGTTCTTGACGCGGTTCGTGGTTTGCCGAGACCCAACGTAGCGACGCTTGAGAGCGCCAACGCGAACTACCAAGAGTATGTCCAGCGGCTGCAGTCGCTCTATGCCAAGGCGCTGCCGTACCTTCGTCGTTCGCTCGCGGATTTGTGCTCAGTGGCGCAGGTGGATGTGCCTCCGTCCTGGCCAGATACGATCGCGTTTGCAGACACTTTGCCTGCAGATTTGCTCACCGCGACGCCGGACGAGACACCCAGCGTCACTGCGGTTCGTACGCAGCTTGAGCAGGCTGAACAGCAGATCGCCGCGATTGTTCGCGCGGTTGAAGAGGGTAATTTAGGTCAGCGTAAGCGCGAGCAGGATAAGCTTGCGGCGATGGCGCGAGACGAAGAGCTCAAGGTCGAGGTCGAGGTCGCCAAGAACATTGTTCGCTGGGCCACGCAGTCAGATTTGCTCGATCAGCTCGCTCAGACGCTGGACGGACACGCACAACAGCGCAACGCGCGCGCGGCGCTGGTGGCGCAGCTGTCGCAACAACAACAACAGCTAGATGCATCACGTCAACACT
>JANNCG010000144.1:0-7329 GCA_031386385.1 Myxococcales bacterium | reverse complement strand
GCGTGGGGGCGCCAGGGTCAGCTTCGCGACAGCGACACGTACGCGGGGCACGACCAGATTCAGATTCAAGCGATGATGACCAACAACGCGCGACGTGCAGTCATCTCTGCAGTGCCAACACAACACGGAGTGAGGGCGCTGTTGCGGGGGCCTGGATTTCCGGCGGTGGGCTCGGTGATCACGGGGTTTCCGACGGCGATGACCATGGACTTTAGTCTGCCGTGGACGGGACCTTCAGGGATGGCCACGGTGAGCATTCAGAGCGATCAACGCAACTACGCTGTGCAGTTTGAAATGGTGGGCCGATAGTGAAGCGTCCTGAAGTCTTGGCACCCGCCGGCGATGCCGTGTCGCTGCGCGCGGCCATTCAAGCTGGCGCCGACGCGGTGTATTTTGGCTTAGAGCAGTTTAACGCACGTGCGCGAGCGAGCAATTTTTCAAGCGAAACACTCGCCGAGACAATGGCCGAGCTTCACCGACATGGCGTCAAGGGCTACGTCACGCTCAACACGCTTGTGTTTGACAGCGAGCTGCTCACGATGGAGCAGACCATCCGTACGTGCGCAAGTGCTGGGGTGGACGCGGTCATTGTTCAAGATCTCGGTGTCGCGACCCTCGTCCGCCGTATCGCGCCAGAGATGCCCATTCACGCCAGCACGCAGATGACCTGCACCGACGCGGACGCGGTAGAGTTTGCACACGACCTCGGCGCCCATCGCGTCATCTTGGCGCGAGAGCTTACGGTTCAGGACATCGCACAAATCCGTGAGCGAACAGCCGTTGAGCTCGAGGTCTTTGTCCACGGAGCGCTCTGTGTTGCGTACTCAGGACAGTGTCTGACAAGCGAGGCGATCGGTGGGCGCAGTGCCAACCGCGGAGCGTGCGCACAGTCCTGTCGTTTGCCCTACGACTTGATCGTAGACGGCAAGGTGCAACCCATGGGCGAGGACGTATTTTTGCTCTCGCCCGAAGACCTTGAGGCGAGCACGCTGGTGCAACAATTGACGGACATCGGGGTGAGCTCGCTCAAGATCGAAGGGCGACTAAAGGGACCTGCCTACGTTGCCGCGACAACGCGATTGTACCGCGCGGCCCTTGATGGCGTGGCTGACCTCGATGAGCTTCGAACCGACGCCGCCCAAACATTTTCTCGTGGAAACGGCCCGGGATTTCTCGCCGGGATAGACCATCAGCGCTTTGTCGAAGGTCGCGGCAGTGATCACCGAGGGTTGCTTGCCGGCGAGTGCCTCGCGATTGAGCAGCATCGGTCACGGACCTGGGCGCGGGTTCGCACACAGCGTGCACTCGCGCTCGGTGACGGCGTGCTGATTGAGGGCGGTCGCGCGGGCGCTGATGAGTTTGGCGGTCGCATCTGGGCCTTCATGATCGACGGCCACGAGGTCTCTTCAGTCTCAAGCGATCAAGAAGTGCTGATTGGATTTGACCCCCAACGCACGCTACCTGCGAGCGCTCTGCTGGCGGGGCATCGGGTGTTTAAGAGCAACGATCCGCAGCTTGAGAGGCGCATTCTTCGCGGCATTGAAGAGGACCCGCATCGGCAAGACCTCTCGATTCACGTGGAGGCGCGCCTTGATGAGTATCCACAGTTTGTCGGCAAAATCGCTGACCGAACGGTTTCTGTCCTAGGCGATACAAAAGTTGCCCTAGCCAAAGGGTCTGCCACGGACGAGCCTGCGCTGCGAGAGAAGCTTGGACGTCTGGGCGAGACTCCCTTTGTCTTAAAGACCATCACCACACAGCTTGATCCCGACACGTTTATCGCACCAGCGGTCATGAACCGCGCACGAAGGGCCATCGTCGAGGCACTCAACAGTGCTCCAGTGAAGCCTTGGGAGTGCACAGACGTCACAAGCGCATCGCTGCTAGAAGAAGTCGCGTTGCCTGCAAAACCACCCACCGCAAAGGGGCAAAAGCTCATGGTCCTGTGCCGCAATTTGAGCCAAGCACACGCGGCAATTGATGCGGGCTGCGACGAGATCTACCTGGATTTTCTCGAGCTAACCGGGACTGGCGAGGCCGTCAGGTTGCTCCGCGAGAGAGGCCCCACGCCCATTGGCTTGACGCCGCCAAGGATTCGCAAGCCTGGTGAAGAAAAGATCGAGCGCTACCTGCAGTCCCTCAACCCTGAGAAGGTCTTGATCCGCTCGCTCGGTGCGCTCAGAAGTTGGCACCCTTCGGGGAGCGAACGCATCGGAGACTTCTCGTTGAACATCACCAACCGGATCAGCGCTGCGACGGTCCTCGCGCGCGGATTGAGCGCGTTTACCCCCGCGTTTGATCTTGATGCAACGCAGCTCGAAGCGATGATGCAAACGGGGCTCGCTGCTTGGGCAGAGATCGTGGTGCATCATCCCATGCCGTTGTTTCACACCGAGCACTGTGTGATCGCGGCGACTCTGTCGCAGGGCAAAGACCATCGGGACTGTGGGCGCCCCTGTGACCGCCACCAACTCTCCCTTCGTGATCGCGCCGGAATGATCCACCCCGTCGAAGCCGACGTCGGCTGTCGCAACACGATCTTTCACGCAGCGGCGCAGAGCGCTGCAGGGCTCGTCGCGACGCTGCTCACAGCGGGTGTAGAGCGCTTTCGAATCGAGCTGGTGCGCGAGTCCGCAGAAGATGTGCGCCGGATCGTGAGCGAGTATCGCGCCTTGCTGCAAGGACAACGCACTGCACGAGACCTGTGGCGCACGCTCAAAGCCGACGGGCACTACGGCGTGGTCAAAGGCTCACTTCGCGTTTTAAATGCTTAGAGCCGTTCAGCCACTGGCCCAAGCGCGAATGTTGTCGCTCGTCGCGATGGGTGTGTCGTCAAAGGGAGCGGTGTACGTAGGCGCGGGCTCATCTTCGTGGTGCACCCGAAGAGTGACCGAGAGCAGCTCGCCCCAACGACCACGACCGTGTGCAAACAGCGACCACAGCTCGGGGCCAGCGGCGCGACGAGGGGCGGCTTGCAGATACGCTAGCTGCCCGTCCGTTGTACGCGCAGTGTATCCCGCGACCCGATGATCGACGGGATCCGCGAGGACATCCGCTGCGACAACACTCTGCAGATAGCTTGAGAGAGTTGGATGCGCTTCGGCACCACGCAGCGCGAGTCTGTGGGACGCGAGTGCTTCACGTACCTTGAGCATTGAGGTGTTCACACGGACCTGAAGCAGTCGCGAAGTGGGATCCACCGACACATCCTCGAGCGGCTCACTCACATGCATCGCCTCGGGCCCCTCGCCCTCGGATGCAATCAACGGCCCGCCCAACAACACCCCATCTGGGTCCGCCGACCGAGCCAGCTGCGAGATGATCGACACTCCGGCGCCGTGCTCCAGGCGCATCATCCCGCGTTTTGAGCGGCCAATCCCGTGGTGGTGCGCGATGGTTCCGCCGCTTTGGTGGGCGGCGATGAGGGCTTGAGTCCAGGTGGTTTGGTATTTCTCAATGGCCTTTTGATCGTTTGTGCTTGCCCCCGCGAAGGTAAAATAAATCGAGCAGCCGTCGGGATACGCGTGACTCATGTGGGCCATCACAAAGCCGCCCCTCCCGAGGGCCTCGCGCACCGATTCGTACAGCGTCTGAAATCGCGACCACGGAGCCGCCACCTCCATCGTGTCGACCCAGAGCCCCTTTGCAAACGTGGCGGGCATTCGATAGCTCACCGAGTGCCGTCGCTCAAGCCAGCGCTTGCCCGGCGCCTCGCCCTCGTCTTTTGCGCCGCACGCTAAGCAAGTGCGGCGCGCGCGCTCTACACACGAATCAACGGGCTCGTTTTCGGTGTGCTCAAAGACCAAGATCAAGATCGAACGACCGAAGATTTTTTCGCCAAACGCAAAGTTAAACTTGTTCATCACCCCGATGGATCTTGCCGCACGACGAAGCAGCCACTCAGTGAGCGGCTTTTTCTCTGTCGGAAGCGGCTCACTGTGTGACACCGCGCGTCGTTTGCCAGTGCGAAACACGTAGCTGTCGAAGGGGTCATAAATGCGACACACCGCAGGACGCAGTCCGGACTGATAAAGCGACCGCACCGCGTCCCACGCCTCTGTGAGTGTCTTAAACGAAAATGCTGCAAATTTTCTACCCGTTGGTGCGGGCCAGATCCGCATATGAGCGCGAGTGACCGCGCCGAAGAGTCCCTCGGATCCCACCATGAGCGCGCGCGCGTCGATCTCTCCAGCATTCGGGCGGCCCACTGAAAACGCCTCACCATCTGGCCGAACGCCTTCAAGCCCCAGGACCATGTCCTCAATTTTTCCGTAGCGACCCGAGCACTGCCCCGCACCTCGGGTCACAATCCAGCCGCCCAAGGTTGAGCACGAAATCGAAGAGGGATAGTGCCCCAACGTCGCACCCTGAGCCAACAGTGTGTCTTCAAGCGGTTGCCCCAAAATCCCCGCGTCCACCACGGCGCGACCGCGCGCAACGTCCACAGAGTGCACCGTGCGCATGCGCTTGGTGTCGAGCAAAATGGCATCCCCGTTGAGCTCTGTCATGCCACAGACGCCAGAGCCACCGCCGTAAAGCGAAACTCGAATGCCCTGTTTTTTTGCATACCGAAAGATCGCAGAGACCTGCTCATCGCTTGTGGGCCACACGACGTTTGTCGGGCCCCGCAGGTGCATCTCACCGCCACGCACAGCGATCATGTTGCGAGGCCACAAGTCGTGCGCATACGCGCGGCGAACCGTGTCTCGGTCCGAGACCGCATCTGCTCCAACAATTTGCGCAAGGTCAGAAGTGAGTGAAGTCACGATTTGAGCCTACACTGTTCACCCCAGAGCCGCGCAGCCCTTCGCTAACACTTGCGAGGCTGGGTCATCTTTCTTACAGTCCCTGTACCCACTTGGCCGCCAAACGACACTTACCCGTTTTGAATGCGCAATCGTCAACGCCGCAGACGGACTCAAGCGGTGTGGATGGGCAAGGCGCTACGCCGCCGCCTGCGTGGCACTGGATTCCGCTAGGGATGTGCAGCTGCATTGCGGCATCGGCGCTGCTCGCTCGCTGGTCTTGGTTGCCTTATGCGCAAGCAAAATTGCAGGGATTTGGTCCACACCCCACGGCACTGCAGCTCGCCTCGGTGCAGTCGTCCTTGGCCCTCACGGGTGCGCTCGTGGTGATTGCAGGGATGGTCGTGGGTGGCACCGTCGTCGGTATCGCTGGCAGCGATCAAACCAACCCTCGCCATGGAATGCTCGCCGGCCTGTGCTCAATGATCTTGCTGGGGCTTCTCGGCGGCGCACGCCTGACAGGAGTCGCCGTCATTGGCGCGTTCTTGATGGTCCCTATTGGCGCGCTGGCGGCGTTTTTAGGCGCGGTGTTGGGCTTGCGTATTCGTGTGGCGCTTCGCGCGCGCGGGATGACATAGCCTAAGGGGTGGGGCCGTAGGCGCGGAGGGTTGTTCGCCAAAAATCGTCACGCAGAGATTTTTTGCGCTACGGGTCGCAAGCCGTTGATATTGCGACATAATATATGTTATATGTTTTTTTTACCAAGGTGCAGTATTTGCGCTCGCGAGCTTGCACTCGCCATTTTTTCGGTCAGCGTAGCTCTGTCGTGCGCCATACAATTGCGGGGCATCAACAAGCGCGACACGAAGGGCTAGAAAAAGATGAGACTGTTTAACCAAAAGATTTGGACTGGGACTGCGTGCGCCACCGAAGTATTCACTGACCCAGACATCAACGCGTTGCTCGGCAGCGCGGACCTGCTTGCGATCCATGCCCATGCCAACCGTGCGACTGGTACCACTACGAAGTTGCTCGTAAACTTATATCACTCGGCGGACAATAAAAATTGGATTCTCCTCACGTCACCAGCCCAATATATTTCAGCGACGCTAGTCGCCGGCGCGGTCAATGATCTCCAAGTCTTAGTTGAGTCATTGTCGACTACGAACTCCCGTCTTGGCTTCGTCCGACTCGGCATCCTATGTTCGGGGTCGACGCCAGAAGTTGACGTTGAACTCTACGCAACCGGACGCGCGCTCTAAGGACGAAGGAGAACCATCATGGGTGCAGGCAACCCCGGACCGGGTGATCGAGTGCAACGACCAGGAGCGGGGGGCCGAGCACATCCGGGTGGCCCTGATGTTCCGGCGCCCGCGCCGCAACCTGTGTTCCCAATCTACATCAAGGAAGAGATTCGTTATCTCACACTAAAAACAGAGATCGCCGAGTCCAGCCGGGAAGCTGACGGCGTCGTGCGAGTCCGTGTGCTCGAACCTGCTTCTTTCTCAACGAAAGAGATTGAGTTTGCGATTTTCGGTTTTGCCGGGCAGCTTAACCTTCGACTCGTTCATCGGAGCCGCAAGGTGAATGTGGTCACGCTCAGCTCGGTCATTTCTCGCAACCAATCCGCGCGCTTTTTACTGAGCCCACTCGACACAGGCAACCCTGGGGAGCCCGCAGCCATTCTGCGCTTTGAATCAGTGGAGCGCATGCCGCCGCGTGCTGGGCGAGAACACATCGGTCGACCGAAACTCGTTTGGGAGGTCGCGGTCTGGATTGAACCTGTTCGGGGTAAGTGGATCGATGGTCGCGAGAATCCAATTCTCGACCTTAAAACGGTGCCCGCCCACGCGGTCATGTTTCCTGGCAAGGATGGCAGCACGGTGTTGTTTTGGGGTCCGGCGCGCGTGCGAAAGTATGAATCAGTGGGCGGTTTTAGGGTACTTAGCGGTTTTCAGAGGAACCAAAACAACCGCAATGGTGGGTGGGAATGGAACCTCGGTGACGTCCATGACATGGAAACGCTCTTCTGGTCGAGGACGGAAGGTCGCCTCGGTGAACGACCGATTCCTACGGGTTTACTCGGCAGCTTCCCTCACAAGGTAAATCTGTTCTGCGCTGGGCAGGTGCTTCTTGCTGACGGCCGTGCGTATATCGCAGGAGGCCACGTCGGAGCCCCGGGCGCCGCTGAGGCTAACCACAGCGTCACATTTGATCCTGTTCCTCGCGATCCAATGGCTATCTCGTGGCGGCTGCACCACGGCAAACTGGCTGGTCATCGTTGGTACCCCACGCTCACCACACTGCCAGACGGAAGCGTGATTGTTCAATCGGGCATTCGAGCCTCGTTCGGGTATTTGCCGAGCGAAGCATTTGATTGGATCGCATTCGGACTTGAGCTCGCAGCAGTGGTTGCAGCTCCGTTCTCGTTTGGCGTTTCGCTCGGTGCGGTGGCGCTTGTGGAGGCCGCTAAAATAGTTCGACACGCACGCGGCACCCCACCTCAGCGACTTCCGTTTGACTATACTTCGGTCGACCCATTTGATTTGTTTCACCCCGATTCAAATTCTCTCGACCCCGCACC
>JANNCG010000137.1:0-2880 GCA_031386385.1 Myxococcales bacterium | reverse complement strand
GCGTGGGGGTGAGAAAAAATAGCTTTAAGCCCGGAAATGACCGCGAGCTGCGAGAGGTCCTCGCCATCGCGCAGGCGATCCCCGAGCTGCCCGTGATCGTGCAGATCGAGGGTGGGCACGCGGGTGGACATCACTCGTGGGAGGATCTTGAGGACCTGCTCCTTCGTCACTATCCCGCGCTTCGTGCGATGCAAAACATTCACATCGCCGTTGGCGGAGGCGTGGGGACTCCTCAGCGCGCGGCAGAGTACATCAACGGGCAATGGGCCGTGAAATACGGCTCGCGCCCACTCCCAGTGGATGCTGTCTTTCTTGGCACCGTAGCGATGGCATGTCTTGAGGCGAAGACATCTCAGTCGGTCAAAGAGGCGCTCGTGAAGGCCAAGGGGACAGACCGCTGGATTCCCGATGGGACGTTTTTGGAGGGTGTCACGTCGGGACGCTCACAGCTTGATGCCAGCGTGTACTACCTAGACACTGCAGCGGCTCGTGTGGGTCGGCTTTTGGACGAGGTCGCGGGCAACGAAGCAAACGTTCAGTCAAAACGACAAGAGATTATCGACGCTCTCGCGAAGACCGCGCGGCCGTACTTTGGTGACGTCGAGCAGATGACCTATCGCGGTTGGCTTGAGCGATTGCACGCGCTCACCGCCGTTGGGACAAGCTCCGAATACGAAGACGGTATCTGGCCCGATCGAACTTATCGCGTGCGATTTCTTCAAGCGCTTCAGCTAGCAGAGTCACGACTGACCTCCGAAGCGGCGCCCTTTCAGTCGTGCTTTGACGAACCCTCGATGGACGACCCCAAAGCAGCGATCACCAAGCTTTGTGAACGATTTGCGATCGCCAACACAGAGCTGGTGTACCCAGACGACGCGCTCGCGTTTTTCGCGCTCTGCAAAAATCCCGGCAAGCCCGTCAACTTCATCCCGCGTATCGACCAAGACGTGCGCCGTTGGTACAAAGCCGACAGCCTCTGGCACGCGCATGATGAGCGGTTTACTGCAGACCAGGTGCTGTCGATTCCGGGGCCGAAGGCGCTCGCGGGGCTTGATCGCGTCAACGAGCCAGTTGCATCGCTGCTTGGGCGTTTTGCCTCGGTCATTGTTGCAAGTGTACCCGCGCGGTCCGTCGACTCAACAACTGAGCCCGCTGCGACCGAGCGATGGCTAGTGGATGTTGCAGTCGCCGCTCGTCCAACACAGTGGTTGCAACGCTTCGATCAGCTCGGAGTAGGACCTATCGCGACGATCCTTCGCTCACGACGAGCCACAGACGTCACCACTGGACTCTCAACGCTGAATCCGGTTCGCGGACTGTTGGCCGCCACGGTGGGGCTGAGCGTGACGATCGTACGAGACGCTGCTGGGGTTGTCACTGCGGTGCGATCAACGGACGCAGATGGCAGGGTGCGACTGGTCATTGATCACGCAGGAGCGTTCTTGCACGCGTACTCCCCTAGGGGCGCGAGCGCGAAGCTTGACCTGTGCCTGAGTCTCAGTTCAGAGGGAGTTTTGCAGCACTCTGTGCGTGAGTATCGACTTGCACAGCGGTCGTTTTATCAGTCCATGTTGTTTGGGCGTGAGCTTGCGCTCGTCGAGCCATTTTCAACCGCCAGCGCCCCCGTCCAGGTCACGCAAAGCGTCATCAACGCATTTGCGTACGCCACCGGCGACCAGCCCGGACGACTGCTCAACAAAGCTCCCCTATCGATGGCCTTCGCGCTCCTGTGGGAGCCGATGTTTCAGGCGCTCTCAGGGGCCCTACCCGACGTCACTCGGCTCGTACATGAGCGCAACGAGACAACCAAAGGACCGAGCTGGGATGCGGTGACTCATGGTCAGTTAACTGCGTCTGCCACCATCGTTGCCCTCGAAGAGACCCCCGACGGAACCCGCGTCACCCTCGAAGGAGTCCTCTCAAACAGCGACGGGATCGCAGCGACGGTGCGCTCAAGCTTTTTCATTCGCGAGCCCTTGTCGAAAAAATCTCGCCAACTTCGAGAGTCTCGCGCCTGGGAGCGCCAGCTGCTCGTGGCCGATGATGCGGCTGCAAAATGGCTGACAGAGCCACGCTGGATACGTTGGAGCACGACCCCCATCGTCGGCGAGCGCTACGACGTCGTCTGCAGTGAATTCGCTCAGGTGGACGCAGTCGCCACGGCACAAGGGACTGTGAGAGATTCGGCTGGAGTCACCGTCGCAACCATCGCGTGCGATGAAGCTGAGTGCCCCAGAGAGCACCCCGTTGCAGTGCTTTGTTCGTTGCTGCAGCCCCCGGCCAAGTCGGTCTTGTGGACTCAAGAAGTCTTGATCTCAGAGCAGCTCGTCGACGCGCCCAAGGCGATGGACGCCTACGCTAGCGCCAGCGGCGATCGCAATCCTCTCCATCTCGACAGCGCCATTGCAGGCCTCGCTGGGCTCAGCGCGCCCATCGTGCACGGCATGTGGACGGCGTCACTCGCAGCGCATCACGTCGTGAGCGCAGTTCGCGCAGAGTCCAGCTCGCTCGTCCGGTTTGCAACAGAGTTCTCCGCGCCCGTTGACCGAGGTCAAGCCCTGCGCGTGACGGTCAAACAGACGGGGCTCAATGAGGGGGCCTATCTTGTCTCAGTTGAGGTTCGCACCCACGATGCGGACGATCGGTTAGTGCTAAAGGGTGCGGGCGAAGTGCGGGCGCCAGCGACGGCGTACGTGTTTCCGGGTCAGGGGATTCAGCGCCAAAACATGGGGATGGATGGGTACGCGCGCTCACCCGCCGCAAAGGCCATTTGGGACGAAGCTGACGCACATGCGCGAGTCGCACTCGGGTTCTCGTTGCTCAAGATCGTTCGCGAAAATCCCAGCACACTCCTCGTCCGCGGCGAGCGGTTCACACACC
>JANNCG010000114.1:0-2508 GCA_031386385.1 Myxococcales bacterium | reverse complement strand
CATGATGAACTTCAACGCCAACCGCGCAGGTGACGGAAAGTTTGATCAGAGCGTGTTTCCGTCGGAGCTCGAGCTTGCGGTCGGACGTGTGGACGCCGAGGGTATGCCCCTGTTCATGATGCCGGCGACCGCGCTGATCGGACGCTACCTCGATCGCAACCACGCGTATCGCGTTGGAGAGTATACCGCCCGCCAAAGAACGTACGTGGCGGACTCGTTTGGGTACTTTAACGGCGAGGCGTTTTCGCGCGCAGCTTGGCGTGACGGCAACGCGATCTTTGGCACCGAACCAGACTCGGGACGGCCCTTCTTCGACGCTCTCGAAGATCCCATGGGCGGCTACGCCCTGAGCTTCGGTTGCGGAGGCGGAAACCCAACAGGCGCCGGCGGTGTCGGCAGCACAATGGATTTTGTCACACGACACCCTCGAACCATTTTTATGGGCCTTTTTGGCTCTTATTTTGGTGATTGGGCCTACGAGAACAACTTCTTGCGTGCGCCGCTGTTCAGCGATCCTGGCCCCCTCGCCACGACGTGGTTTGCGCGACCCTGGGTTCACTTGCACTCACTCGGCGCGATGCGCTCGTTTGGCCAAGCGTTTATCAGTACGGTGCAAAATGGCGCTTATGACGTTGGCAGCGCAGGCAACTCAGTGCACCAAGCGTTGCTCGGCGATCCGACCCTTCGATTGTTCGTCGTCAAAGCACCCTCTATGTTGACCGCGACCGCTGCGCCCGGCGCCGTGACCCTTCGCTGGACGGCCCCGCCCGAGATGGTCGTAGGCTATCACGTATATCGTACAGAAGTTGTAGCGATGGGGGCCATGATTCCGACGGCGGAGCGCCTCACGATGACCCCCGCCACGGAGACAATGTTTGCGGACACCACCGGCGCGCCGGGCAAAAACTATCGCTATCGCGTGGTCGCTGTGGCAAAAGTGCAGACCGGGAGCGGAACTTTTTTCAATCATTCTCCTGGGATTTTTGCTAACGCAATGGCTCTCGCAGGCGCTGAGCCAGGTGCCCCCGTCGCGGACGGAGGGATGTTGCTCGACGGCGGCCTTCCGCGCCCCATGCCACCGGGGTGTGCGTGCACCATTGTCGCAAGCGAAGCGCACGGTCGCTCGGATGGGACGATGTGGGGATGGCTCAGCCTGGGTGTCGCCGTCACGATGGCAGCGCGCCGTCGTGCGCGTGTTGGGGAATAGTAAGCGAGCGGTTTGCACGACGATGAAGCGGGACGGCGTTGAAGCATGTGACTACAGCGCGCTTCTCGTTGATTTCTGGCAGCGGCGCAGGGTGGCTGAGTGAGGGAGTTTCGGCGTGCAAAATGACGGATGATTTCGACTAGTGGCTTCAGCGTCGCAGATTGCTGGAATTTCAGCGAAATCATTTGAGTACGGGGCCGTACTCGGATTGTCTGGCCAAATTTGCAGGACAAAATGCGCTGCGATCGAGTCCGCGAGCGCAGGTTTTTCAGTGGGTGCGTGTGTTGACAGGGCGAGACGGCGATGAGACGATGTCGGTGAAAGCAGGGTATTCGAATGGTGAGGGTGAGGAGAGTTCGAAACAGCTCCACAGTTCAACAATTCGGGGTGGGCTCTCCGGCGAGCTACGAGCGGCTTCGCGATGTGTGGCGCGTGACACCCAACTTTGACTCTTCTACGGTTCAATTTGTGTGGGATTTTGCACAAGATCGATTGATTGAGACGGGACTCCCATCGAGTGCACCACGATGATGTCTAGTGGTATTCGTACAGTAGTATTTGCGGCCGCTCGAACGTCAGCCTTGCTTGCGCTGGGTGTGCTGGGTGGCGCAAGCTGTAAGCCGACTTCGCAGGCCTCAGACATTGCAATTGTGCTTGATGACGGTGGCGTGAGCGGTTTGAGTGACCGCAGTCCAACCCCGCAAGACTCACGCGGGGATGTTCCGACGCCACCGTGGTACGACGGTTCGTGGCTGATTCCGACGCTTAGCGAGAATTCTGATCCACCACATGATTGCCCCAGCGGAGTCACCGTAGTCCCGACAACTTTTTACGATCGATACGCTGGCGGCTGCGAGTGGAATGAGTACTTTCTCGGCTCTGCGGGTGGCTGGATTGGGCTTGGCACGCGGGGCCAACCAAACTACTGGACGCTGGGAGGTACTCAGAACCCCGGGTGGGGCGGCCGAGGAATTTGTCGGGCATCGTCGCTCGTGCTGGGCTTTTCGCCAGCTCGTCCGCGTGCGGATGTCATCTTGGAGTTCACCGATTTAAATACCCCGAGCCGTGTTCTGTGGCAGGTGACTCGCGAACCTCCCCGAATGCCGTCCGCGATTCCCTCAGGGCTTAGCGATCTCGCCGCAACAGATTCGTTTATCGCCTGGACATTTCGTCCTACTCCAAATGGAGGTTCAGCGCCGATGTTTCTTTACGTCGCCGGACCTCATGGAGAAAATCCGCGCATCATCAAAGATCTCATAACTGGTGCGAGTGAGTTTCAGCTCACTGCCAGTGGTGATCGC
>JANNCG010000111.1:0-1813 GCA_031386385.1 Myxococcales bacterium | reverse complement strand
CACCCGATTGAATCGCAACGGGCTGGTTTGGAATCAACCGCATCCCACGCACGTACGTCCCGTTTGTGCTGCCTAAATCCGTGACCAGAAGCTGCCCTTCTGGCGTCCGCGAAATGCTCGCGTGCCGCGCGGACAGCTGTGGATACGGCAGCACGATCTCATTGCTCGGCAGGCGCCCAATGATCGCTTCTCGCTGCGAGACTCCTGCGGCCGATTGGATCGCGCCAAAATCCATCTCGCCAAACATCGTTCGGGCTTTGACCGGCCCCTGCGTCGGCACGGGGGCTCCGGGGCCGACCTGGACCGGCATCATCGAAGGCGCGCGTGCTTGGTCCGACGGCACGATCGACGGTGCATAGGGCTGCGAACTCGGCGCGCCGCTCGGTGGAGCCGAGGGACGGATCGACTGACCTTGCATCCCCGATAGCACCGGCGGAGCTGCAGGTGCGCCGGCCGCAACACCTCGCCGCCCATGCTCAAGCAACACCGTCGTGCTGATGTATACCGCGCCGAAGTACCAACCGGCAGAGGCATCAAGCGGCACCGGCTGCTGCGGTGGAAGCCTGTTTTTTTGCACGTCGAATGTGCCCGATGTTGATCCCAGGTCCGTCAGAGTACGAGCGCTCGGGTCCAGCCTAGCGTGGACGCCAGAGACTCCTGGATGCGCAATCACAACATGCGAACGGTTGGCATCTCGTCCGATTAAGAATGCTCCCGAGGGATCGAGCGCGAGTGGCGAGCGATCACAAAACAGCTGCGCGATCTCGGGCGCGTGCAGGATCAACGGCGACTGCCCAAGATGCACCTGCGCTGAAAATCCACTGATCGGAACGCTCTCGCCCGGCGCCAACTGCCGTCCATCCACCCAGGTTGGTCCCTGGCCCAAATCGGTCAAAACCAGCCCGTCTCGCCAAGACAACTGCACGTGCGACGCGGCCACTCCAGGGCCCTGTAACAACAGATCACAACCGGGAGCGGACCCGGCGATCAAAGCACTTCGTGAGGGCATAGTGTGGCGCGCGAGAGCGTACGCCCAATGCCCGCAACACTTCAATCACGGCGGTGCCATGACGCCATTTCAGTCAACTGTTCAAGCACCTTCGGCGCAGGTGCGTAAAGTCTGCGCTTCGTACACAACAACGGTAAAGCTGTCATCCGGGATTGACCCCGGGGCACAGTCGCGATACACAACCGCCCCTCTCACGGCCGCGAACCGCATCGTTCAACGAGGTTTTTCATTGAAGATTGCGAATTTGTGAAGAACGGATGGGAGAGAAAATTGGAGTGTTTGATTCATGGATACCTCACTAAAAATTGACGCCACGTTGCGACCCACCAGCGGTAAGGGCCATGCCCGCCGCGCTCGCGCAGCAGGAAAACTCCCCGCGATCGTATACGGACCAGGTAAGGTCGGCGTCTCAGTCGCCGTGGACCCAAAGGCGATTTTGTCGTCTCTGACCTCGCCGATGGGACGCAATAACGTGTTCTCGTTGGTGATCGATGGCAAAAATCAGCTCGCGATGGTGAAGAGCTTTGAGTATCACCCCGTGACCCGACAGCTCGAGCACGCCGATCTTTACACTGTGAGTGTGGATCATCCCATTCGTGTGGAAGTTCCGTTGGTGCTTGTGGGCAAGTGCAAGGGCGTGGCCACTGGCGGCATTCTCACACAGATCTATCGTAAGCTTCCTGTTGTCTGCACCCCAGACAAGATCCCAGCAAAGCTTGAGCTCGACATCACCGCGCTCGAGATGAACCAAACGATGACGGCAAAGACACTGACGCTCCCCGTGGGCGTCAAGGTCATGCTTGA
>JANNCG010000285.1:0-2430 GCA_031386385.1 Myxococcales bacterium | reverse complement strand
AATCAAAGATGACATCATAGCGCGCTTCAAGAGTCGCAAAATCGGTTTTGCTGTAGTCAATCACCTCATCCGCTCCAAGTGCTCGCACCATGTCCATCTTCAACGTGCTGCACACGCCCGTCACGTGCGCACCCGCTGATTTCGCAAGCTGCACGATGAAAGACCCAACGCCTCCGGACGCGCCAATGACCAGGACGCGCTGCCCTGCTTTGACGTTGGCCACATCCACAACGCTCTGCACCGCAGTGCCGCCAGAGATCGCGAGCACCGCCGCCTGCTCAAAGCTCAGCCCAGCGGGCTTCTTCGCGAGCTTGCTCTCTTTTGCGCGCGCGAGCTCGGCAAAGGTCCCCTGACCGATGCCAAACACCTCGTCACCGACCTTGAAGCGCGTGACCTTTGCCCCCACCTCTAGGACAGTGCCGGCGACCTCAAGTCCCAGCACCGGGTTGGCGGGGCGCGAAAAGCCAAAACCCATGATCCGCATCAGGTACGGCTTGCCGGTCATCAGGTGCCAGTCACCGCGCGTCAGCCCTGCGGCTCGAACACTCAGCAAAACCTCGTCGGCCGCGATCGTCGGCCGCGCTATATCTTTTAGCGATAACACGTCTGCATCGCCGTACTGCGACTGCACAATGGCTCTCATGGTTTGCGTTTGAATGCCCGAAGTTGAGACGCGCTGCAGCGCTGCGGTATTGCTGGTGTTCATGATGTTTTTCTCGGTGGTTGGCGGCTACGAAGTCTAGACTTACTTAGTAAGAATGATGAGCAAGGTGTAACCTTACCTTGTAAGGCTGTCAAGTCGATGGCAAGATATTCTTCCGCATGTCGAAGAAACCGAAGAAGCCCGAGCCTGTACGGCCACCGTTGAGCCGCAAGCGGGCCATTGAGCAAGCCGTCGCCCTCGCAGACGCCGACGGAATCGCGAAGCTCACTATGCGCCACTTGGCTCAGGCGCTCGGGGTCGAGGCCATGAGCCTGTACCACCACGTCTCGAACAAAGACGACATTCTCAACGGGATGATCTACTACATCTTTGAGCAGATCGAGGTCCCCGAGCCCAACGCCGACTGGCAAACGGTGATGCGCCGCCGCGCGGACTCTATGCGGGTCACTCTCAAGCGCCACCGCTGGGCGATCGGGCTCTTAGAGTCGCGCAAAACTCCTGGGGTCGCCACCCTTCGCCACCACGACGCGGTCATCGGTTGCCTGCGCTATGCGGGCTTTTCTTTGCCGTTAACCGCGCACGCGTATGCATTGCTAGATAGTTATATCTATGGGTTTGTGCTGCAAGAGCTCAACCTACCGCTTGAGACGCCGGAGCAGACCAGTGAGCTCGCCGGGTCCATCATGAGCCAGCTGCCGGCGGGGGCTTTTACCCACTTGGTTGAGTTTACCATGGGGCATGTGCTTCAGCCGGGGTATGCGTATGCGCATGAGTTTGGCTGGGGGTTTGAGCTCATACTTGATGGCATTCAGGCGAGATTGACGCTTGAGAGCCAGCGCGCCACACCGAGTGAGCCAAGCGCAAAACCAAAGCGCTCGAAGCTATAGTTTCGTGCTATTTCTCAGGCAGATGCCCTGCACATCCTCGCAGAGGTCATTGCAACGGCCGCCAGGAGCCGTTGCCACCGTAGATGCGCGATTGGCAGCAGCCCGCGAAGCAGCGTTGCTCGAACAGTGGCATGGCACACATGCATCTCCCAGGAAGCGACGGTATCGGCGGACACGCGTACTCGCCGGAGCTCACTCTCTGAGCTGCCTGCGCGGCCACTGCGAACATTGCACACCCTCTGGCGAGCACCGTCGTGCAGTCGACATCTCGCTTACATCCGCGGTCTTGCGATGTGACCCACGAGTGGTCGGGATCAAGCGCGCATGATGCGCGAGCGTCGACCGCAAGATTTGGGGCTGCGGTAGGCGAAGCAGAGACCGAAGAGCTCGCCGGGGCTGTGTGACTTGGCGCGACCCTTGGCGAAGCGGACACCGTCGACCCAGAGTTGCGGGCGCAGCTTGCCGCGCTGAGCACCGTCAGGGTCGCGATGAGGTCACGAGGGTTGTAGGGACATCTAGCGGTGTGGCACCTGGCCCGTCGTACGCGATGCATTTCTGCTCGATCGTACAACATTCAATTGGGCGAAGCGATGTTGAGAGCGAACGGGCGTCTCTGCGTCCCGATATCAACACCCCGCGCGGACGACAAGACATCCGCGCAAGTGCCTTCGCGAAGCGCTCAGGAGCCCCATCGTCATTGGCATTCCTCTGGGGTGGAGCGAGATGCTGGTGCGATGCCAAAACGTTGAGTCGATCAAACGAACCTTACCTGCGAATAGCCCCGAGCGACTCTGCTTCAAACTCTCGCCTTCGCTGCAAGCACACAGCATCTCCCACAAACACGGGGCTGGAGCGGCAATTTCCAATAATCCATGAGTC
>JANNCG010000065.1:0-9892 GCA_031386385.1 Myxococcales bacterium | reverse complement strand
ACGATCACCTGAGCGCCGAGGCAGTCACGCTTCGCGCAAAGGCCGAGAAGAGCAAAGACTCTTCGACCGAGTCAAAGGCGAGTACGCTTTCGTGGGATGAGCAAAAAAAGCGGCGCAATCGACTGCAGCAGCTTCCCAAGCTTCGAGACAAAGCGCTGGCCGCTGTCGAAAACGCCGAGGCGCGCATGAGCGAGATTGATGGGCTGTACGCGGCAGAGGGATTTTTTGAGCGCACGCCCCCGGCAAAACAGAAGTCGCTTGAGGACGAACAGAAAGCGCTCAAGGGCAAGATTGATCGACTGGTGCGTGAGTGGGAGGCGCTCGAAGCAGAGCTCACGTCACTGAGCCAAGAAGCTTAGCTCGCTGCAATTTTGCTGCGTTTTCTCAAACAAACAGCGACGCAGACCGCAGTCAAGATGGCGCATGGGAGTCCCGAGTGTCTTGGGCTGTTGGCTGGGGACTGCGTGCGACACGCACACGCTCCTCCGCCGAAGGCAAATCCCATAGGTGGTTCGGATGTCATCGCGCGTGCGTCCGCGCTCATCATCCCGATGCCCGCGTCGTCAATGGTTCCGCCTTGATCCATGGGCACGTCGCGATCGGGCACATCCATGCCATTGGGCACATCTATGCCATTGGGCACATCCATGCCATTGGGCACGTCGCGATTGGGAACATCCACTGCATTGGGAACATCGCGGTTGGGCACATCGTTGATGACATCGACTCCTGCGTCAACGCGACCATTGCAGTCCCTCCAATTGGTACAATCGCTCGCGACGCAAACGCCGCACAAAGACGTCGCACCCGAGGTCAACCTACACTCTACATCGGCGCCGCAAACACCAACGTACACGCCTCGTGCTTTGGGAAAATTCGCGACATTTGTTGGCCCTTCGTCATAGAGCGCAAGAGGCAACGGGCCTGTGACAAGCGAGTGACCAATGACTGGGTTTGCAACTGATCGCAAGATGAGATCGCTGGGGAGGGTCAACGGACGAGTCGCCAACGCTCCATTCGCTTGTACCAGCAGCGGAACTCGCGCCAACTGATTGCCGACCTGAACGGTCAACACCGTGCTGTTGGCAGACTGTGCCAACCCCAAAAATGGGACGTCTGGTTGGTCGATCGCGATTGGAATCAACTGCGGCGCAATCAATGGAAGTACAAGCGGGAGTTGCAGGGCTCCGACAAGCACAGAGCCCCCATTGGAGCCTTCGGCAAAGGCAAGGACAACGGTTGAACCGACCACTGTCGCAGCGAGTCCTGCCAAACCGTTGGTCAGCACGGTCGCAAAGGTCCCTACCTGCGTGCTCGTGATCGACATGTTGGCGTCATTTGAAATCGTGATCCGAACAACGGCGATTCCACTGCTTGGCGCAGGCTCGCCGGCAAAGTAAGTGCGACGAAACAATAAAAACTCGTTGGCCCCGACGGCTACAAGAGCGGGGCGTGCAGCGACAGCGCCCACGTTGATGTTCAAGTTCAAGTTCGAAGACGCACCAGCAGGACCAAGCGTAAGCAGGGCCGTCCCGGTTAGTGTGGTGACAGCGGCGCCCAAGCATAGACTCGCGGAGCATGCGATGACCGGATCCGAGAGCTCAGCGTTGACATCACTTCGATAAAGGCCCGCGAGCCCGCCGAAGTGTCGCACACCACCAACAGCGTTGTTGACCGAGATAATCAACGGATTCGCGAAGCCCGCGACGGTCCCAATCGCGAGGGGCATGGATGGCCTGATGGGTCGAGGGCCGACATTCACCGGACTGCTGACGGGTGGCGGCATTGGCGGAGGATCAACCGGCGTGTGTGAAGTAGTAAAGGCCAGGTTGAGAGAGAGTTCTTCTCCGTACGCAAAGAGAAACCTGGTGGTATCCACGGGATCCAAACGATTCGCAGGGACTGCGGCTGATCCAAAGGTCCCTCGAATGGCAAGACAACTGTTGCGAAGACAAAACGGCGTGTTGCGCGGAATGGCCTGTGCCGAGACATCCGAGCCAACAGCTCCCAATCCTGCGACAAGCAACGTGACGAAAGATTTTAAGCGATTCATACCCACGGCAGTATCGCACGAACGACGACGGGATGGTACTGGTGAGAGGATGGGGTTCATCCTCGTCACTTCTTGGCGTCCACAACGTGCTTTGTTGGGTCGTTGAATAAGCGCTACGCTCGCTCAGCGCTCGTTGCCAAAGGGGTCCTGAAAGCGGACATCCGTCACAAACGCTTGGTCCGTGAGTGAGCGCAAAAACGCAAGTAGGTCTTCTCGCTCGGTGGGCGTGATGGTGAAGCCTCGGACCAGGTCGCTCTTCAGAGGACTCATGGTTCCGTCGCCGGCGTTGGGGCCCATCGCGATGCGACGACCGCCTGCGGCGTAGTGATCAATCACACCCTCTAGCGTCGCGATCGAACCGTCATGCATGTACGGCGCCGTCAGCTCAATATTGCGAAGCGATGGAGCGCGAAATCTGCCCATATCTGCAGGCAAACGTGAGCTCTCAAAGACCCCTCGGTTCGGCACTGGATAAGCACCTTGCCCATCCACGTTGTACAACCCGTTGTTGTGAAACTCTGCGTTCATCGGAGGCGAGCCGGCAGTGATCGTCGAGTCAGAGAAGTTAAATCCTGAGTGGCAGTGATAACACTCAAGCCGTGTCAAATTAAACAGGTCTAGCCCTCTCTGTGCGCTGGCGCTCATCGCGGTGCGATCTCCACGAGTGAAGCGATCGTATGGCGAGTTCATCGTCAGCAAAGTGCGCTCAAAAGACGCGATCGCGCGGGTGACGTTTGCCACCGAGAGCGGCTCGGGATCACCCGCAAACGCGGCTCGAAACATACGCACATACAACGCATCGGCTTGCAATCGACGCAGTAGCTCTTGCTCTTGACCAATCAGTCCGAGCTCTGTGGGATTGTCGCCAAACATCGGCACCAACGCTTGGCGCTCAAGTGACAACAGTGAGGGATTTGCCCAAGTATATGCGCTGTTGTACGCAATGTTAGACAGCCCCATGGCGTTGCGCGGGGTGTGCTCGCCCGTTGAGCCGATGGCTACCTCACGACCATCGGTAAAACCGCGTGAAGGCAGGTGACAGCTCCCACAGGACTGCGTTTGATTGAGGCTCAGTCGACGGTCATAGAAGAGCCTCCGTCCAAGCCTCACCTTCTCTACGCTCATGGGGTTATCCGCAGGAACCACCGGCTCCGGCGTCCCCATCGGAAGCTGAAACGGATACCCCACAGGGGCATCGTTGGGATCAGGAGGTAGCGGCGCGCAGTGCATTTGCAGCGCCATAGTGAGCGCCACGAAAGAAATTTTACCTGTATTTTTACCGATGAATTCTCGCACTGTGCGCCTGCTCACTATCGTCCCGCTGCGGGCTCAATGCGGAAGAATCGCTGCATGCCACCGCCAGCTCCAGCGTAGGGCAGCCCGAGTCCGTTGAAGATCGCCTGACAGTCCATATCATCGACATCAGACTGGCAGCCCGGAGCGGTCATCGGTGCATTGTTCTCGAGGTTTGACATCGAGAACAACGTGGCCAGATCCGCCACAATTTGATCGCGCGCGGGATCAAAGTTCATGATTGTGATGTCCAAAACATTGGGATTTGGACAGGGATTCATCGGCCCAGCGTTGTTGCCCATACAGCCCGTGCTGCCAAGGTGAATGTTGTAGCCCATGGGTCTACCCATGGTGTTGCCTTCGATCTTGATAAATCGATAACCCGCATTCCAAGTCCACCACATGGATGAGACGTTCATCGGCGCGGTGGCACCAGACGGATTGCGGTGGTTCATCTCAAATGGAACCCCGACGCGAAACTTGATCCCCTGAATACCAGTGGCGGTCGTTAAGCCCGTGATGACGTCATTGGTCGCGACCGTACCACCTGTGCATGCGCCGGCGCGATTTTCAAAATCGAGCAAGGCCATCCCGCTTCCTTGAAAGGCACCCGCAGTACTTATCGCAAAGGGCACATCTCCGGTCGCCGTCACAAGACGAACGTCGTGAACGTAGAAGCGAAAATCTTTTGGCGTCCACGTTGAGTTTCCCGTGCCCAGCATGGGATATGTCATGGCGCAGTCAAACGCCGTAGCGCCAACTTTTGCCGCAAAACGCAGGGTCAAAGGGGATCCTGTGCTCGGCGCATCGACCGGCACTGATGCCTCACCGTTCACCGACGGAACATCGTTGACCGCCGCGTCGTTCGACGCACTTGGAGCACATGCCCCAAGCAACACCGCAAACATCCATCCAGCTCGAGTCGCCATGCCTTGCTCTTTCATCACTTGCTTACCGTTCATTCTAACAGCCTAAAATCGTTCGAGCATCAACTCCAGGAGCGAATTGTCGCAGTTGTGTGGCTGGCCCCCAGGGTCGCCCCTGCTTTTTCTCTCACCCAGTCCGGCCGATCAAGCACCCAATGCCCGTGCTTTGCGATCGCGATGAGCGCCAGCACCGCCTCAGTGATGGCGAAATAGTTTCCGATGCACACATGCGGCCCGGCACCAAAAGGCAGATAGTGCGGCTGCTTGGCTCCTCCCATTGAGAACGGATTTTCTCTCAAAAACCGCTCGGGATCAAACCGCTCGGGCTGGGGCCAAAACTCTGCCAACCGATGCGTGATGTACGGAGACATCAACACCACCTGTCCCTTGTTGATTTGAAACCCCCGCAACAGATCATCCTTCTCTGCAACACGTGCAAAAATCCACGCAGGTGGGTGCAACCTCATCACCTCACGCAAAATAGCGTTCGTCACCGGAAGCGCCATCACGTCCTCTACGGTAGCCGTCCGATCACCCACTATTTCACCAACCTCAGCGTGCATTTTTCTGGCCCACTCTGGATGGTTCGAGAGCTCAACAAGCGTCCATGTGAGCGCGTTGGCGGTGGTCTCGTGCCCCGCAAAGAAAATGGTGAGCACCTCGTCGCGAAGCTGCTTCGGGTCCATACAATCGCCGGTCTCCGGATCTTTCGCCGCGAGCAACGCGTCCAGCAGATCGGGCTGAGCCTTTTTCACTCCGGCGAGCGCCTGAGATTTGCGGCGATCGATCAGCCCGTACACCAACCGATCTAGAGCCTCAATCGCACGTCGAAATCGAATATTATCAGGCAACGGCCAGCTCAATGGAATGTGCACAGGGATAAACGAATACCTCGCCACGTACTGCCCAATCACCGTGAGCGCATGATCAATGTGTGTTGTGTCCGCTCCAAGAGAGTCCGAAAACATCGTGTCGACAATCACGTCTCGGGTGAGGTTGGTCATAAACAAGTGGATGTCTTCGCGATCCCCGACACGCATCCGTGACAGATGCTTGCCCACCACTGTGATCATCGCGTTGGCCATCAACGCCACATGCCCTCGGTTAAACACCGGCTGCATCGTGCGACGCTGCTTCAGCCACGAGTCTCCATCATTGAGAGGAAGCCCGTTGCCAAGCATCGGGCGAATCAAGTCAACGGATCGTCCACGAATATAGTTTTTCGCGTTGTCCTGCAAAATGTGTCGCAGATCGTCAGGATGTGCCGCTACGAGCATCCCCCCTGACCCCATTTTTGCGCGAAACAGCGGACCATGCTTGCGCGCGCAGTCCAGCAAAAAACCAGTCGGGTCTTTGATCATCGAACCCGCACAGCCAATGACCGGGAGTCCCTTGATCTCCGGCGGCAACTTGCCGGGCGTGTTCGGTGTTTGCGTTTCTGTTTGCATAGCTTCTACATTGTTATAGTGAGGGGCACTCGGCGCCCAACGCTGGGTCTGGGTTGCAATAGATAAACCCACCCCCACGAGTGACGGTGAGCAGCACGATCGTGTTCGCCCGAGTGGGTGCGTCAATCGTGGCCCACGCGCGCTCGACCAAGTCGCCGACATTGCTGTTCGCAACAAAGACATGCAAGATCTGCTTGATCCACCGATCTGCTGGCAAAACCCTCATAGAACTACGGTTCACTCCCGTGAGTTTGGTCACCAACAACGCGCGCACATCGGCTTCGGTCAACACCATAGGCATCGGGCGATATGCACGTGTGACGCTCACGCCCACCCTGGCTCCGCCGATGGTGACAAGAATGTCCGTAATCGAGTTGGCTCCGCTGTCATCGGGAGGGGCATAGCGAATCTCTGTCTCGGTCGCCTGCAGCAGGGCACCGTCGCAAAAGTGCAATACCTCGAAGCTCATCACCTCGGACTCTAGCGAGCTTCCTCCGGCATTAGGCGTATCAAACAATCGCTGCCCACCGGGGGACAACGCGGCGCGTTCGTAGCGTTCTGGCATGACAAATTGCAGATCATTGCGCACCAGTGATGGCAGCGGAGATTGAAGCTGTGCCATCAGCGCCGGGCAGCGACCCAAGAGCGTCCCGAGGATGTCTTCGTTGCGCGACGAGCCGTCTAGGTTGGGCGCATCAACACGCGCCATCACATCGGTTGCGCTCGCGTCCAAGACGTCGACCGCAGGGATCGTGGGCATATCGGTCTGTGGACCGTCGTCCTGAGAGATCGTGGAAGGGACGTCCTCAACGAGCGTCGCATCGGCAACGTCACGAACAACAGAGGCATCCGACATGGGGCTCGATGGAGAGCACCCCCCAAGCGGTTGCAGGCAACAAGCGGCAAAGAGCGCAAAGAAGATTCGATGTTTCATGGACGCCTTCGAACGATACAACACTTGAAGAATCACTTGCGAAACCATCGACGGAGTTTCTCGAGCACCGATAGGTCAGCGGTGTCCGCGCCGATCGGTGGACCACCATACACAGGGGCAGTGAGATTCTCCGGCAGCTCATCGGGAGCCATCGGAAGGTTGGGGACCGGACGCACTGGAAGGTTTCCGACTGGCTGCGGGAGCGTGTTGGGGGGCGGGCTACTGTCGAATCCGCCTGTTTGCTTGTACCCGAAAAAGAACCTCTCTGGGACGCGTGGTTGCGCATCCAGTCGCGGGACGACCAAGCCCAAGAGCACACAGGGCTCGTCGGGTGTCTCGATCGCGTCCATCTCGTTGAGGTCTGCGCGAAGCCCCTCCAAACCCGCGTCAAGCGTCGGAATCCACAGTCCCATCGCTCCATCTCCGATCGGCACCGGCCAAACGCCACGCCCCCACAGAGCGAGCCACGGCGCCCACGGCGACGGAGAATCTTCGGGCTGCGTCATCAGCCAGTGCACCTCAAGACACGCGTGCGCGATCCACGGAATACAGTCCTCCACCGGAAGATATTTAATAAGTAATATCCACCGATCCGAACGCAGAGATACTGGTCGAAGCCCCGCTTTCAAGCGCATCATGGCTGAAAAAACAGCGTTCGAGTACCTCTCGATCTTGCGCGTCTCCACAAGCACTTCGAGCGCGAGCTTAGATCGCCCCTTCAATTGCCGATCGCGCACCAGGTCCGCGAGCTGTGTGGCCGTTCGGACAACGACCACATCGCGCGACAGGACTTTTGTCTCATTCGGCGTCAGCCACTCGATCGCCGCGTGCCATTCATCCAACCGGTCCCTCGCAAACACGAGAAAATTCTCTGTAACTCTGTCAGCTTCCGCGTCGGGGACGAGCAGCGACAGCTCGCTCAGTCGCTCAATCGCGCTCGCCACACGCGCCGCTCTGTCGTCAGCACTCATGGTCGTTAGTCTAACAAAGATCACAATTGCGCGGGACACTTGAGCACGTGCAGCTACAATCTCGATTCATGAGTGCAACTCCCTACCGATCGGCGACCTTGATTGCTCCCACGCCTCTTGAGCTGCTCGCGGGACGACAGCTGCTTGGGTGGGGGGTGCTGATGCTGGCCATTGGCTACGTCGGTCGCGGGATCCTCCCTTCGACATCTCCAGCTTTTGGTCTGGCGTGCATGGAGGTGTTGCCGCTCGGCGGAGTCGCAGTGTGCGCCTTCGCCGCAGCCCGTCTGCAGCGCGTCCTCGTTGCGACTCAGCGGCTCATGGCCCTGCTGGCGTTGGGGCTATTCTCCGCGAGCTTCGTGGCCGCTGCGGTGCATCGATTTTTTCCACACATCGAGGTTTATCCTGGTTTTTCACTCACAGATCTTGTTAGTCATCGTCTCAATGTGCTCCCCCTGTTGGGTGCTTTTCTCTCCACTCTGATCCTCACACCGTTGAGCGCCACCTTGCCTCGATCAGAAAAAGCGCTCTATACCCTCACGGGTATTGGGACGCTGGTCGCCACGGGCTGTGAGCTCGTAGGCATCAACATCAGTGACCCGGCCGATCGCATCCTCGCTAACGACGTTGCGGCCTCGGTGTTTCCTTTGACGTATGCATTTTTGGCCACGTTGTGTCGAACGGCGCTAAAGCTTCCGGTCAACCGAGCAGAGTTTGAGACGATCGCGCAGAGCGCCGATGGGTTAGCGATTCGGGCGGGCGCACTCAAGCGATTGTCAATGAGCGCCACAGTGATGATCTTGTCCCTGACGGGGAGCATTTCAATCGCGCTCATGATCGAGAACAGAGAAAACGCACATGGCTTAAGCATGCAGATTCGTGCAGCGGGATTGATTCTCGGCGCACTGTGTCTGCTCATCTCATTTCGCTCGATCAACCAGCTGCATCGCTGGAGCTCGCACATCCCCGGAGTCACCACAAGCTTCGTGTTATTGCTCGCAGCTTTGAGCGGGGCGCTTGTCACGTTCAGTAGCTGGGAGTCCGCAATGCAACAAAACTTCGCCGCCTTTGCGCGCACGTACGCGTTTGCGCAGCAAGGCATGACCGAGGTTTTGGTGCTCGCCACGCTCATGAGCTTGACCGTTGCGTGTGCAAAGACATCCCCGACACTGTCCAAAGTGTTTGCAAAGATGGTCTTTGCATCAAGTGTGTTGCTCGGTGTGCTCATCTTCGGAGTCCATCTCCAGTGCCCTGACTACGTGATGCGAACAGACTTCCAGCGTGCCTGGGTCTACGCAACGCTTGTCATCGCAACAGTCTCAGTCCTCTCAAGCGCCGCGCTGTTTTGGCGAGCCGGACGCGAGCTGACACCAAAGACCAAAGTGTCTCATCCATAGACCTACTAAATGATCGCGTTTGCGAGCAGAGACGTCCAAAGCCAATCGCCAAATAGTATGCTCGCCATATGAGCGTCGATGACAATAATACTGTGGCAATTGACGCGCTAATCGAGCGCGCGACGAAGGTTCAATGGCTCCAACCGGACAGCGAGATGGACCGACAGAGTCTTGAGGCCCTGGGCTTTATTCGCGATCGTCTCGATGAGCATATCGCCTCGCTTGAGCGGTTTTCGAGCGACGGGCCGCTCCCCCTTGAGCCAAGCATCACTCACTCGATGTACGACTCGTATTTTTTGTCCGGTCAGCGCTTTGCCTATCCTGGCAAGACGCACTTTGCTCCCTTAGCTCGCCGCTGGCTTGAGCACTTAGACTTCGCGCGCCAAGAGGTCCTCGAGGCGGCGTGCGAGCTTGATCCAACCGTTGTAGCCTCCATTGCAAACCGCCTTTGGACCGCCTTGCGCCAGAGCACCGCTGCGCCACCGAAGGTGCACCGAGAGCTCAAGGACTATCAAAAAAAGCTGTATGAAAAAATCTTAGCTGTGAAAGAGTATGTTCGCCCTGTTCCGGGCGGAGAATCGTGGCTGCTCGAAGCGCTTCGTCTCGCGACCCATGTGCCCATGTCTAGCCCATGGACCCCTTTGTTCGCGCTGTGGGAGCGCGGTCTCGCCACGCTTCCTTCTTTTGACGGCAAGCTGCTGATCTACCTCCCCGTGCGGGTTGATGGGACGATCGCCGCAGAGCCCACTCCTGATTCGCCGTTTTCGCCCTTTGATGACTACGCACCAGAGCCGTCAAGTCCGGTTGTTCGCTCCACAAGACGCAATGAGTGGAGCGTTTTTCACGGCGGATCTCGCTTGTCTGTGTACGATC